>DUPA01000193.1 GCA_012838515.1 Natronincola sp.
AAACAATCTTCTGTGAACTGGCACAATTTTTGACCAGTTAAATTTGCCATTGCTATTTTTAGAATCGCTAAAGAACAAACATTATCTTTATTTGTCTTTTAGCTTTACATAGAACGTCTTAATTTACAATTATTCCCTTAACATTCTTTAAATCCTGCCCGAACAATAATATATTTACCTATCTTTTTCTATTTTACCCAAATTAACTCAGAGAATGTTCCTTTCGTGGTATAATAACCCTAGTGACAAAGAAAGGTTGCGATATTATGTCTCAATTAGAGCTGATTGCCACGGCCACTTTTGGCCTAGAATCCTTGGTGGCAGACGAATTACGCAAATTAGGCTATGAAGATTCGATTGTGGAAAATGGAAAAGTAACCTTCCTCGGCGATGAATT
This sequence comes from Natronincola sp., assembly GCA_012838515.1. GTDB lineage: Bacteria > Bacillota > Limnochordia > Darwinibacteriales > Darwinibacteriaceae > DUPA01. The sequence goes on from DUPA01000193.1 coordinate 398, forward strand.
AGCCATCTGTCGCACAAACCTATGGCTAAGAACCGCGGCAAGAGTAAGGCTTAAAGTAGCCGAATTTACTGCAACAACCTTTGAGGAACTTTTTGAAAAGACTAAGGCACTGCCATGGTCAAAATATTTACCTAAAAATGCGGAATTTCCCGTGGAGGGTAGGTCGGTACAATCAACCCTATTTAGTGTCTCCGATTGTCAGGCCATAGTGAAAAAGGCGATAGTAGAGAGTATGAAAGAAACATACAAACTAGAATGGTTTCCTGAAGATGGCCCCTTAATGAAGGTGGAAATAGCCCTTTTAAAAGACAAAGCCACTTTAACCATTGACACCACGGGCCCAGGTCTTCATCAGCGTGGTTATCGGGCGTTAGCCACGGGTGCACCTTTAAAAGAAACTTTAGCCGCGGCTTTAGTGATCTTAGCCCGCTGGTATCCTGACATTGCCCTGATTGATCCCTTTTGCGGTTCGGGCACCATCCCCATCGAAGCCGCACTCATGGCTCATAACATGGCACCCGGATTAAATAGAACCTTCGCCTCAGAGCAGTGGCCCTTAATTGATCAGTCTTTATGGAAAAAAGCCCGCGCAGAGGCAAATGATCTGATCAAACCGGAAAAACCCGATTACCTTATAGGTACCGACATTGATGAACGAGCCCTGCGCATAGCCCGCCATAATGCGGAAAAAGCCGGAGTCCAAGATTCGATACATTTTCAACAAGGGGAAATAAAGGATCTCACAACAAGTAAAAAATATGGCAAACTGATTGCAAATCCTCCTTATGGAGAAAGATTCGGCGAAGATGAGCAAATTGATCAGCTTTATAAAGAGCTGGCTCAAATAAAAAAGGAAAACGACACTTGGTCTTACTATATTCTCACGTCGTACTCAAAATTAGAAAAAGTCATGGGCGGTAAGGCCACAAAAAGAAGAAAACTCTATAATGGAAACATTGAAACTCAGTACTATCAATACTTTGGTCCTAGACCACCAAAAAGGCAATAAAAAAACCCGGGGAGCACATCACTCCCCGGCACTATTTTTTCTTTGTTACTTATAATTTTGACTAAAGCGCTCAATTCTAACCAACGCCTCTTTAATATTCTCCATGGAAGAAGCGTAAGATGCCCGCACAAAACCTTCACCGCCATCACCAAATGCTGAACCGGGAACTACGGCCACCTTTTCGGCTTCGAGCAACTTCTCGCAAAAGTCATCAGAACTCAGACCAAGATCCGAAATTCGCGGAAAACAATAAAATGCTCCTTTGGGTTCAAAACAAGAAAACCCTAAATCCCTAAACCCTTGAACAATGACTTGCCTACGCCTGTCATACTCTTCCACCATTTCCTTAACAAAGGGCATACCACTTTCTAAAGCTTCAACGGCAGCCCATTGCGACATGGTGGGGGCACTCATAATCACATATTGATGAACTTTTTTCATGGCCTCAATTACAGACGTCGGTCCGCATGCATACCCGAGGCGCCAGCCGGTCATGGAAAAGGTTTTAGAAAAACCACTAATGACCACTGTCCTTTCGGCCATGCCGGGTAGAGTTGCTATGGAGGTGTGTTTTATTCCATAAATAAGCTCCGCATAGATCTCGTCAGTTATGACCAGTATATTATGTTTTCGCAATACAGCGGCGATCTTTCGTAAATCTTCTTCTTCCATAACTGCACCGGTGGGATTATTGGGATAACAAAAAATGATTGCTTTTGTTTTAGCAGTAATCTGTGCTTCGATGGCCTCTGCAGTAAGGCGAAAATCATCTTCTTCATAAGTGGGTACTGCAACAGCTACACCACTTGCAAGCATGACTGAGGGGGCATAAGAAACATAGCCTGGATCCGGAACCAAAACCTCATCACCGGCCTCCACGATCACACGCAAGGCAAGATCAACTGCTTCACTGGCACCAATGGTCACCAAGATTTGGGTTTGAGGATTATATTCTAGATGAAACCTATCTTCTAGATACTTGCTAATTCCCTTCCGCAATTCTAAAAGACCAACATTGGCGGTGTAAGCTGTGCCCTTTTCTGTAATCGATCTTATTCCCGCTTCCCTCACATTTAAAGGAGTGGGAAAATCAGGCTCTCCGATTCCAAGTGAGACTACACCTTCCATTTCCGCGGCAATATCAAAAAACTTTCGTATACCTGAAGGCTTAATCTCAGCTATCTTCTTATTCAACAACTGTTCAATCATCCCCCTACCACCTTTCAATTTCCTTTAACCCAACGGTCTCAATTTTTAGAGTGATTATTAGCATGATCATAATTGATTTTGAGACGTTCGTCAAAGCTTAACTTAGTATTCTCTATATGTAAAAATAAAAACAAGGATATTTCCTAATTAAAGGAGAACTTTACACCGAAGGAAGGAGCGATGTAATGAAAACCGTAGCCTTAATAATAGCCGAAAAAGAGTTTAGAGATGAGGAATACCAAATTCCCCATGATCTTTTGCATGAAGCTGGCTTTAAGGTCCTAACTGTTTCCACCACTCTTGAACAAGCCATAGGAAAACTCGGTATGGTTGTTCAACCTGATACATTAATCGAAAACCTAGAGCCAAAAGACATTGATGCTTTAATTTTTATTGGTGGCGGAGGGTCCGAACAATACTTTGAAGATCCCCTCTCCCATCGTCTAGCTCAAGAAATGATTTTGCAGAACAAAGTATTAGGTGCTATTTGCATAGCACCGGTAATCTTGGCAAATGCACTTGTACTAAAGGGTAAAAAAGCCACAGTATACCCCGATGGTAAAGATATTTTAATCGAAACCGGAGCAATTTACACAGCAAGTCCCGTGGAAATTGACGGCAAACTGATTACAGGGAATGGTCCTGAAGCGGCTGAAGAGTTTGGAAAAGCATTAATCAAGCTATTGCAATAATTCACTCAGCCAAAAATCCCTTCGAGCGTAATTCATCCTTAATGGCCCCCATCACTTCACTGTTGGGGGCTTCTATTGTATGCAAGTGGTAGCCGTCTGTCAGAACTAGTAAAGGCTCTGCCTGCAGTTCTCCAAGTTTTTCTATGAACTGCTGAACATCATAACGGGAACGAATCTGTAGGTTGGCAGTTAACTCCCCATATAAGGGGTGCTCCACTATGACGTCCACAACCGTTCCACCTAAATCCACAATTAGGTTTAATTCAGAAGCCAGCGCCTCATTATCGCCTCCGTGACGTACGGCAATAGTCTTTCTATACGCCCCCGAAGATTGCGCTTCATGCAGAAGATAACCTCGCGGTGTGGCAATGATCTGCTCACCCCTGGCACGCAATACGGCAACATCTCCCACAATAACTTGTCTCGTTACGTTGAGAGACAAACTTAAAGCAGAACCGGTTAAAGGGGTTTCTGCTTCGTGTAGTAATCTTATTATCTCCGTTCTACGCTTTTCTGCAGACATTCTTATCCTCCCAAAATAGGTCTTGCCAAAAACTTCACATTGGTGTATTATACAAATGAACCATACAGGTGTATATACATCTGTTAAATAAGGAGTGAAGTTATGCGTATATCTATGAAAGAACTACTTTATGGTGCTTTGCTTACCGCTTTAGCCCTACTAATCCCAATGGCCTTCCAAGGTTGGTTACAAATCAGTATACCACCTTTTTCAGCTACTTTAGGTAGTCACCTACCCACAATGCTTGCCATGACAATAAGTCCTTGGGTTGCAGTTTTAGTAGGCCTGGGTTCGAGCTTGGGCTTTTTGATTACACTAGGGCCCATAATAGCTGCAAGGGCTTTCATTCATGTTTTCGTTGGAGTTGCCGGTGCCTATCTATATCGAAAAGATATTAAGTTTTGGCAAGTCCTCCTGCTAACCATACCAATCCACGCAATTGGCGAAGCATTAATTGTTATGCCATTCGGCTTCAAACTTTACGATGCATTAGTTGTGATCGGAATAGGTACAGCATTACACCATCTAGCCGATGGTGGCATAACTTTAGTTCTCCATCGCTCTTTAAAAAAGGCCGGAGTCTCTTTACAAGTCGCGGGCAAAAGCAGTGTGAGCCATCTTTAAAGTATCAATAATTTTAAGATTTTGCGGGCAAACATCTTCGCATTGTCCGCACTCTATACAACGGGCCCCATCGTGGCCCTTTTTTATTAACTCTTTATACTGCCAACCATCTGAAGAAAAACTATTATAGATGCTGGCTGTATTATAAAGATCAAAGATTCTCGGTATTTCTATATTCTGCGGACAAGGCAAACAATATTTGCAGTCAGTACAAGATATCTTCACACGTTCATTATACAACTTTTTAGCCTGCTTAAACAAGCTCAATTCTTCAGCTGATAACGAATTAGGTGTTGCGTTGTCTAAAACTTTAATATTCTCAGCGACTTCCTCGAATTTGCCCATTCCGCTTAAAATTAAAGAGACTTCCGGAAAGTTTGCCACCCACTTAAAGGCCCATTCCGCTAGGCTTCGATCTTGACCCGAAAGTTCGAAGATTTCTTTTACTTCCGGAGGAACATTGTGCACCAATTTTCCCCCTCTTAAGGGTTCCATCACAATAACACCCAGGCCTTTAGACGCCGCATATTCTAAACCTTCCACGCCTGCCTGATAAAAATCGTCCATGTAATTCAGTTGAATCTGGCAAAAATCCCAAGCATAACCATCAACTATTTCTTTGAAAACTTCAAGTTCATCGTGGAAAGAAAACCCGATATTTTTAATCTTTCCTTGCTTTTGCATGGTCTCTAAAAAATCTAAAACGCCATGTTTTTTTGATTTTAACCAAGTCTCTCTGTTTAAAGCATGGAGCAAATAATAGTCAACTGTTTCCACATCTAGGCGCGTAAGCTGTTCGTTAAATATTTTTTCGCAATCTTCGAATGAATTAACTAGCCACACCGGAAGCTTGGTGGCGATGTTTACCTTTTCCCTATAACCGTCTTTGACTACCCTGCCCACAAACTCTTCACTCTTACCCTGATGATAATTATAGGCCGTGTCCAGATAGTTAACACCATGTTGGATACCGTATCTAACGATTCTAACGGCTTCTTCTTCGTCAATTTCGCCATTTGATAGAGTGGGTAGACGCATACAACCAAAACCCAACAAACCCACATTTTCCTTTAAATTACCCATTTGCCGTTTTTGCACAAAATCACCTCTCTGTTTACTTCGAAAAAATATTCTTATTTCCTTTCGCATTTATAACAGGAATATACAAATTTTACACGAATTGATATAAGTACGTGACTTTTTAAGGGAGGTAAAGCTATAATGTTTACTCAGGTTCTCTTTGGATCCGGAGGTCTAGTTCTTGGGGCTTTGATCACTTTTGCCGTCATGGCTCGGAAAAATGCTGATTTAGGAACTCGGCTTGAACTCGCCGAGGAAAGGCACAATCAAGAACAGGATTACTTAAAAAGAGTAGAACGCCAATTTGAAGCGGCTTTTCATAATCTTGCCCAGGGAATTCTAGATGATAAGACCCAGGCAATGATTAATCATAACAGCAAGCAAATGCAAAATCTTTTGGATCCACTGCGCGAGCATATTAAGGATTTTCAATCTAAAGTGGAGATAACTCACAAGGAAAGCATGAACAAGATCAGTTCACTAGAGCAGATCAGCATCAGTATGTCAACTGAAGCGCAACGACTGTCCTCTGCTCTTAAGGGTGACGTAAAAAAACAAGGCGAATGGGGTAAAATCGTTCTTGATCGAGTTTTAGAGTCATCCGGACTTAGAAAAGGTCTTGAGTTCATGCACAAAGAAACAGATGGAAAGCAAGGTCATGTCATTATAATTCTACCGGAAAACCGCCATCTGATTATTGACTCATCCGTTTCGGTTTTGGCATACGATCAATTTCTTGACAGCTCTACTCCTGAAGAACAAAAACAGGCAGAACAAACCCTTGTACAAAACTTTAGAAATCATATAGATACTTTAGGCGCTGTACGTCAACACGAAAAACTAGATAATGAATCAGCCGATTTTATACTCATGTTTATACCGGTTGAACCGGCCTATATGCTTGCCTTACAAACTGATCCTGAGCTATTCCAATATGCATGGCAACGTAAGGTTATTCCCATTACGGCCACAACGCTAATGGCCACGCTGTGGATTATTGCCAACATCTGGCAACAAGCACGGCAGACAGCTAATGCATTGGAAATCGCCGAAAAAGGTGGAGCATTATATGATCAATTCGTTGGCTTCGTTAGTTCTTTGAGGGAAGTCGGTCATCATTTAAAACTTTCGCAAGGTGCATATAATTCTGCCCTTAACAGACTTAAAACCGGGCCGGGCAACCTCATTAACAGGGCCGAAGATTTACGTTCGCTCGGTGTAGGTGCAACCAAGTCACTTGATCCGAGGCTGATCTTCGAAGCCGAACAAGAGGAACAAACGATTCAACGTCACGAAGAATAGAGCTTTACCAAGTGATAGGCGTTAAGCCCCGTTGAATTAAAAAATCATTGGTACGTGAAAAATGAGCCGACCCCAAAAAGCCTCTATAAGCAGATAATGGGCTGGGATGTGTGGTACGGAGCACCAGATGATTTGAATTATTAATCAAAACACCTTTCTTTTCAGCGTCTTTACCCCAGAGTAAAAATACTACTGGGGTTTTCTTTTCGTTAAAAAGGCTAATCACCGCGGATGTGAACTCTTCCCAGCCTTTACCCCGATGGGAGCCGGCTTGTCCCGCACGCACTGTGAGTGTATTGTTTAATAATAAAACACCTTGCTGTGCCCAAGATTTTAAGCATCCCGATTGAGGTACGATTGTCCCCACATCGTTATTTAGCTCTTTAAAAATATTTCTTAACGAAGGGGGAATCGCCACACCTTCTTGCACTGAAAAGGCCAGGCCGTGGGCCTGACCTTCACCATGATAGGGATCTTGACCTAATATTATTACCTTTGTATGAGCAAAAGAAGTCAATCTCAATGCTTCAAAAATCAGACCCTCTTTTGGGTAAACAATTTGAGTTAGATATTCTTCTTTTAGGAACTTCCTAAGACTCAAATAATAAGGTTTTATAAATTCTTCTTTTAATAATTCATCCCAATCGTTACCTATGGCCAGATTCATTAACTTACCTCCCGGAAAAAGATAATTGATTCAGCTGATTAATAACGCTCGTTACGCCGTCTTCTCCATTGCTTAAAACCACAATAGAAGTTGCCTGTTTAAAACTACCACCCAGCATAAACCGGACCCCCGGTGCAGAACCTTCTATTTGATAATAATCCTCTCCGAGATCTCGTTTTGCATAAATGTCTAGGAATTTTTCGAGGTTTTCGGGTTTAATTAATTGACCTTCACCTAAGGTAGACCATAACCTTGTTAAATCATGCACTGTGGAGAAAAGTTGCGGGGCGAGACCCGAACCTAAGATGGCATAAATGTTTTCTACGCTTTCTTTAGAACGCGTTCTGGTATAACCTATGGCCGCTGCCGCCGGCAATTGATCTAAATAATAATAGGCAGTTTGATTCAGCTCCGCAGGTGAAATAATCTCATCATACACTGTTTCCCACGGAGGTTTATTAGTTAAACTCGCTAGTTTCTCTTCCCAAATGGGCTCTAGGTTATAATCACCCACATCGTCACGGATAAGTTCTCCCCGTTCGACTAAACACTCCAATGCAAGTTGGGCAAAGAACTCCCTGCCTAAGCCCAGATTAAACAGTGTATAGAAGGTGTTTTTTATGGCGTACTTACGCTCGGCCAAACCGTAAGAACCGCGGAATTTAATTTCCTTATCCTTCATTACTTGGATAACTCCTGAAAATTCCTCTTCTATATATAAATCATCATAGTCCTTTTCCCAAGTACTAAATGTTTTGGAGCCATTGAACTCAAATATTTCGTCGAGTTTAGGTACGATTGCAGGTACTTTCAGTTTTTCGCTAATCAGCTCTGCAAAGCCATGGCAACTTTCTTTTTCGCCATGGGTAACAAAAACACGACCAATATGATTAAAACGTCTTAACCAGTTAAGCAAAGCCGCTTGATCACCATGTGCCGAGAAACCAGTAATTGTTTGCACGTCTGCTTTAACCTTCACAGGCTCGCCGTGTATTCTAACTTCCTCTGCCCCATCTTGTAAACGTCTTCCTAAGGTACCTTGTGCTTGGTAGCCCACTAAAAGAACGCCCGTCTCTTTGCGCCAGAGATTGTGTTTTAAGTGATGTTTGATTCTTCCCGCATCTGCCATCCCACTACCGGCAATAATCACTAGACCGCCTCTGACTTGGTTTAAGCGCATGGACTCTTCCACCGTTTCGGTGTAATGAACCCCGGGCGAAGCGAAGGGCGAACGGCCTTCCGCAAGCATGCTTCTTGTCTTATAATCAAAGGTGGACGAATGGCGCATAAAAACTTCCGTTGCCGCGCTCGCCAATGGACTATCTATATAAATGGTTAACGGTGGGATCTTTCCCTCGTCTTGCAGTATTCTTAAACTATAGAGAAGATCTTGAGTCCGGCCCAAGGCAAAGGCGGGAATTAAAAGATTTCCCCCTCTTTGCATGGTCTTGTTCACCATTTCGGCCAGGTACTCAAAGCGAGTATCCCTCTCTTCATGCAGACGGGTGCCATAGGTTGACTCAATTACTAAAATGTCTGCCGCAGTTATAAAAGTGGGATCCTGTACAATGGGTTGATTTAAATTACCTAAATCACCTGAAAAGACAATTTTCGTAGTTTCCTCATTTTCCGTAACCCACAGTTCAACAATTGCCGCTCCGAGAATATGACCGGCATCTCTAAAACGTACACGTAAACCGGGCAAAATAGATACTTCTTCATCATAAATCATACGGCGAAAATGCTTCATAGATTCACGGGCATCTTGCACAGTGTAAATGGGCTCGAGGAGCTTCTTGCCCCTTCTGCTCAATTTGCGGTTTTTCCGTTCAACCTCAGTTTCTTGAATGTATCCTGAGTCTGCCAACATGATTTCACATAAATCCACCGTTACTCCCGTTGTAAATATCGAACCATTAAAGCCCCATTTTACTAATTTCGGTAAAAGCCCGGAATGATCTATATGGGCGTGGGTGAGAATCACCGCGTCAATTTCTTCGGGTTCAAAGGGGAAATCTCCGTAATTTCGCTGCTTTAGCTCTTCAGGACCTTGAAAGAGACCGCAATCAATCAGTACATTGTGCTCTGCAAAATTAAGCAAATAACAGGATCCGCTTGTTGTCTCCGCTGCCCCTAAAAATTGAAGTCTCATTTTGTTCCCCACCTTCTGTATTTTTAGTCCATAGAAAAGGTATATTCCTTTGTATTAGGAATTAATGCTTAATACTATGTTCGCAAAAGCATAGCTAAAATCCTTTGTTTTTGCAAAAGCTGAAATAAATGAGGTGGAAAAATGACTAGAAAAAGGGCAATATTCTTAGACCGCGATGGCGTAATTAATCAGCCTTGTGAGGGCAAAAGGGGAAATCGGCCTCCAAATACACCGGAAGAACTACAAGTTTACCCCGGTGTTGCCGAGACTATTGCTAAATTTAACGGGCTGGGTTTTTTAGTTTTCGTAGTAACTAATCAAGGTGGCGTGGGTTTAGGGTATATGACGGAAGAAACCTTAAGCCGTATTCATGACAAATTAGAAAATGAGGTAGAGAAGGCAGGCGGTCACTTTACTGAAATAATGGCCTGTACACATAAACCGCGGGCGAATTGTAACTGTCGCAAACCAAAACCCGGTATGCTTTTAACGCTTGCACAAAAGTATAACGTGGATTTAGAAAGAAGTTACATGATTGGAGATCGCGACATGGATATAGAAGCCGGTAAGGCGGCTAGTACAACCACTATTTTGATCTCTACGAAAGGAAAAATCGGGCATACGCCCGATCACGTTTCTCCGAATTTATCTTCTGCCGGTAAACTAATTTTTAAACTGGAAAAGGCTTTGAATAATCCTATTGACAACTCCATCTTGACTTAACCCATCGGTGGAAACAATTATCTGGGCTGCCCTTTCATACGCTTCACCGCGCTTATCCATGAGTTCTTCGATCTTAGCCTTAGTTACGGGAATTCCAAGTACGGGGCGTGTCGTATCGTCTTTTAGCCGCTCAAAAATCGTATCCACATCCGCTGTCAATAAAATTAAACGGCCTCGTTTCTTTAATTCCGCAACATTTTCTCTATTAAGTACGGCGCCTCCACCCACTGATAAAACCAATTCGCTTTGGGAGCTAAATTTTCTTATTAGCTCTTTTTCTTTTTCACGAAAGGCTTGTTCTCCCTCTTTACTGAAAAATTCTGAGATGGTCATGCCAATATCTTTCTCGATTTCTTCGTCTAAATCTAGGAAATCTCTTCCTAGATGGCCTGCAAGCACGCGGCCCACAGAGCTTTTTCCAACGCCCATAAAGCCCGCGAGAACTATATTATAAGGGAAAAGGATCTTACTTTGTTCCCTCCTGCTTAATGCCATTAAACTGCGGAAAAACTCCCGTTCCAGCCCTTCATAACGCCTCAAAATCTCCTCTTCCCTCTGGGCGTCAAAGATGGGCATGGAGTGCTCTTGCTTATATTTAGCCACATGGGCAACTATGTTTAAACGTTCTTGAAACAGTTTTAGTAAACTTTCATCGCATTGATCAATTTTTCTTCTTAAGTCTAAAAGCTCATTTGTCATTACTAAATCCCTCTTGTTCAAAAATTGCATATAGGGCCAATAGATAAGATAGCGATCCAAAACCGCATATTTGCCCAAAGCAGACGGGGGCAATTACCGAGCGTGAGCGGAACTCCTCCCTGGCTTGAATATTACTTAAGTGAACTTCAATCGTGGGAATCTGCACAGAGCTGATTGCATCACGCAAGGCGTAGCTATAATGGGTTAAAGCTCCTGCATTGAGCACTATCCAATCATAAACTCCTAAAGATTCATGGATTTGGTCCACTAAATGACCTTCATGGTTAGATTGGAAAAAGTCCAATTTAAAACCGAGTTGTTGGCCCAATGCATTTATATCTTCGTTGATTGATTCTAAGGTTTGGTCACCATAAACCTCCGGTTCTCGCCTGCCCAACAGATTAAGATTAGGCCCGTGGAGTACCAAAATTTTAGTCATTGCCATACAGCTCCTTTGCAATGGAAGAATAAATGTTTTCTTCGAGCTCTGCATCTATTTCCCGTTCGAACCAGATTTCGATGGCTTTAAGCCCCTGGGCGATCAACATGGTTAAACCATTCACCGTTAGGCAACCCATCTTCCCCGCTTCCTTGAGAAAGAGCGTCTCAGCAGGGTTGTAAATGAGGTCGTAAGCCAACTCCACACCGCGAAAGTAATCACTGCTGATGGGGCTTTCATTGGCTAAAGAGCCCATCCCCACAGGTGTTGCATTAATGATACAAGAGTATGAACCTTTTGGTATATCATTAAGTTGGGCTATTTCCACAGAAGCCTCGGGGAAACGTTTTTCTAATAACAGCTTCAAAGCATAAGCCTCACTTAATTCGCGATTGGCAATGGTCACGGGACATCCCTGGTGAGCCAGTTCTAAAGCGATGGTCTGGGCAGCGCCTCCTGCACCAAGCAGTAAGATATGCTTATTAGTTAACTCGTAGTCAACCTCAGAAAGCCCCTTTAAAAACCCGGCTCCGTCAGTATTAAAACCGATAAGTTTACCATCTTCGCTTTTCACCGTATTAACAGCACCATAGAGCTGGGCACTGAAGTCTAAATCGTCAAGAAGCCTAATTATCGCCTTTTTATGGGGAGCAGTAACATTAAAACCGGCCAGATTCCGCTTTAACATGGGAATGGCCAGTTCTAATTCTTCAGGTAGTACTTCCCAAGATAAATAAACATTTGGCAATTCCCAAGATCTGTAGACGAGACCATGGAGAATCGGAGAAAAACTATGGCTTAAGGGATAACCGATTAATGCATAATTTTTCATTTGCAAATCCTTTCTTACCCTGTAATTAATTCTCCCCAAATACTTTGAAATTCGGGAAAAGATATTTTATGTCTGTTTTTATCAGTAAATGTAACTCTCTCTTCTGAGAAAAGTCCGGCCACTCTAAAGGCCAAAGCCAAACGATGATCATGATAACAACTTACTGATCCACCTTTTAACTTAGTGGGACCGGTGATCTCCAGACCATTGGGCAATTCTTTTATTTGTGCCCCTAATTTATTGAGCTCTGTGGCTAAATTAGTTAAACGATCCGACTCTTTAACCCTTAGCTCGTTGGCATCATCAATAATTGTTGTCCCTTCGGCTTGTGTTGCTAAAACCGCTAAAATGGGAATGTCATCGAGTAAACGAGGTATTATTTCGCCTTTAACCGTGGTGGCCTGCAATTTTGAACTGCGGGCTATAACAGTTCCCCTCAGTTCGCCGCCTTGATCTTCCACTAAATCAACAATCTCTATGGAGGCCCCCATTGATTTTAATACCTCTAGGTATCCTGCTCGACTAGGATTTAGACCGACATTTTCTAAAACGATTTCTGAGCCTTCTAAACCGGCCGCGGCACTGATGAGAATTGCCGCAGCGGAAAAATCGCCCGGTACATCATAAACACGTGATGTTAAATTAACGCCACCGGTAATCTGAATTTTATTTGGTTCTATTTGTATGTTCGCCCCGGCGCTTTGCAACATTTTTTCCATATGATCTGCACAAGTAATGGGTTCTATTATTGTCGTCTTTTCATGTGTTTGTGAGCCGGCCAGCAAGACGGCGCCTTTCACTTGCGCACTTGGTACAGGAAGTTCGTAAGTCATACCCTTTAAAGAACCTCCCCTTACACTCAAAGGTGCTAAATTACTTCCTGCCGGTCCGAATAAATCTGCGCCCATAAGACGAAGGGGTTCCACCACTCGACCCATGGGTCTTAGTCGGAGAGACTCATTGCCATCAAGAATGCTCAAGAAATCTTGACCCGATAAAACTCCGGCCAATAAACGCAATGTGGTACCGGAATAGCCGCAGTCCAAAACTTCATTAGGTTGGCTTAATTGAAAACCGCGACCAAAAACAACCCAGTCTCCCCCGTCTTGCGTGATGGGAACACCTAGGTTTTGTAAACAACCTATGGTTTTTGCACAATCTGAACCCCTATTCAAACCGCGTATTATTGATTTCCCTTCACTAATGCTACTTATGAGCAGAGCTCGATGGGAAATTCCTTTATCGCCGGGGATGACAGCTCGACCGTGCAATCTCATATTTATTCCCCCTCTAGTGACAGGATCAGATCTAAAATCCTAAGTATGTACTATTTTGTATAATTCTTCAAAGCTTAGACGAATCCTTTTTAAGGATTCTTTAAACTAAGCGGCGAATCACATCTTCTGAGTTTCCGGGAAAATAATCAAGTAATGGCATCTCCAATAAAGTATACGCACCAGGTTTTTGTTTAACACTAGCCCTCGCGGAAGAAACCATCATTTGCGCGGTAACTGCAGGACCATTAATTCTCATTTCGAATTTTAATAATTGATTAGCTGTCTGTCCCGAGACTCCTTTTCTTTCGATTACCACACCATGACCAACATCACGTAAACTATCCACACATTCCACTTCATAGACATGTGTTTCGTCGTTCTTAAAATAAGGATCTTGTTTTATTAGCTTCTCCACCGCATCTAAGGAAGTCCCTTCATCAAGCTTTACATAAACCAAGCGTCGATGTACGCCGGAGCCTAATGGCATGGTCATGGATAAGGCGTCTGCAACACCGGGAAGCGCCTTGGCCACCACTGAGTGTCCCATACTCATTCCCGGTCCGAAATTGGTATAAGATAGCCCCCTAGGAGCCATTATCTCAAAAAGGGCCCGCAGTATTGAGTCACTGCCGGGATCCCAACCTGCTGAGATTACGGCAACTGATTGATGTGCTTTGGCCACTTCACCTAGATTGCTACGAAGTTCTACCAGTTGATCGCCGTGTAGGTCAAAGCTATCCACTGTGTTTATTCCCTTAGCCAAAAGCTTAGAGGCATTTTCCATAACACTGCGTGTGGGCACCGTGAGTAGCGCCACATCAACGTCTCCCAACTGATCAATATTTGTTACCACAGGTATATCCCGAAGTTCTGGGCACAAAGCGTCCTTAGATGCACTGCGGCGAACCACACCTGCTAATTTTAAGTCTGATGATGCTTCTATTGCCTCAATGGCGCATTTTCCGATATTTCCATAGCCAACT
>DUPA01000194.1 GCA_012838515.1 Natronincola sp.
CTCCCATTGAGAATAACTTATCTGATCTTTGGTCTCTTTTTGACTTCTTAAACAAAGGACTTCTAGGCTCAACTCAGGAATTTAAAGAATTAACGAAGAGCTTAAATCAAAATAATGGAGGATACGCCAAGCTACGCAAGGTGATCAGTCCCTTTATTTTGAGACGTCTAAAGACTGATAAAGCCCTTATCCCCGATCTTCCTGAAAAGATAGAGTCGGAAACTTACACAGAACTCAGTAAGAAACAGATTGTATTATATCAAGCTTTAGTCAAAGAGCTAGAAGAAAAGTTAGAATCAGCCGACGGAATCGGACGTAAAGGTCTAATTCTTTCCAGCATTATGAAGGCTAAACAGATCTGTAATCATCCCGATCAATATTTAGGTCAAAATCAATACACACCGGCACAGAGTGGTAAGTTCCAAAGTTTACAGGAGATCTGCTCCACCATTGCGGAAAAACGCGAACGGGTTCTGGTTTTTACCCAATTTAGGGAAATGACTGAACCCCTCGCCCTCTTTTTGGGTAAAATCTTTAAGCGTGAAGGCTTAGTCTTACATGGGCAAACTCCCGTTAAAAGGCGAGGGGAATTAGTTGATGAGTTTAACGGTCAAGACTATGTACCCTTTATGGTTTTATCACTCCGTGCAGGTGGAGTTGGCTTAAATCTAACCGCGGCCAATCACGTAATCCACTTCGATCGGTGGTGGAACCCTGCCGTGGAGAATCAGGCAACGGATCGGGTTTTCAGAATCGGCCAAAAGAAGAATGTTATAGTGCATAAGTTTACGACCCTTGGCACTATTGAGGAGCGCATCGGGCAAATGATCGCCGATAAATCACAGTTGGCCGAAGAAATTTTAGCGAGTACCGGCGAAACTTGGTTGACTGAACTTAATAACGAAGAGTTAATGCAGTTTTTTAGCTTACAGGCGGGAGGTGCGAAATAATGTCATATTACGATGGTTTCCCCAGTTATACTCCTCAAAGTGTGCGAAAAGAAAGAAACGAACGGAAGATAAAGATCATGCTAAAGGAAGAACCTGACCTAAAGCCTGTGATTATTGAGGGTAGAAATATTGCAAAAACTTGGTGGGGTAAGGCATGGAATAATAATCTAGAGATCTATGCGGATTATTCTAATCGCCTCGCACGTGGTCGCAGTTATATTCGCACCGGGGCTATTTTTGATCTTAAAATAGAAACAGGAGTGGTCAATGCCCTTGTACAAGGTAGCAGACCTAACCCCTATGAAGTGACTGTAGAGATTGCGCCCCTAGATCATGAACTTTTGGAGAAAATAGGTGAACTGTGCCAAGACAATATTAAGGACTTAGAAGAATTGCTCCATGGTAAGTTCCCTAAGGAGCTTATGCAGATCTTTACCTTAGAAGAAGAGGGACTTTTCCCTCGTAATGAAGACATTAAATTCGCTTGTACTTGCCCCGATTGGGCTTATATGTGCAAACATGTTGTTGCCGTATTATACGGAATAGGCAACCGTTTTGATCAAGACCCAACACTCTTTTTTAAACTACGAAACATTGATTTTAGCTATCTCATTAGTAAAACTATAGAACAAAAACTAGGAAGCATGCTTGAAAATGCTAATAAACCCAGTAAACGCATTTTAGAAGATAAAGATATTTCAGAGCTATTTGGCCTTTAGTAACTAATGGGGGGATTGCCTTAAAAAGGGGGCATTTTGCGTGGTTGTTCCAATCCACGCTTCTGTATGGTGGGTGACCATAGGGCTTTAAATGATTTACTAGTCGTGGTTACAAACATTGCTTCCGAGAGCCTCAATTACCATAAAATTGCTTTTTATTAAGAATGTGATGGATACTCACTTGAATCCAATGCCCCGACGCCGAATTGTTATGTTCAACAAGTATCAGTTTCCAAAACTGCAAGAAAGAATTTTATTCTTGCGAAGACCTCGTCGTAAGTTAAAATCTTAACATTTTTCAATTCTGCCCTAAATAATTCAAATGATTCAAGTCTTTCTTCATCTAATTCATCTA
>DUPA01000195.1 GCA_012838515.1 Natronincola sp.
AAAAAAATCCGCGATTGTCGCGGCAACATCGGCAAAGGTTCCGCGGATACCTAAATTAATGGGCTGTACCTGATTACCTGCAACAAGAAGGGGCACATACTCCCTCGAATGGTCTGTACCGGGAGTTGTGGGATCGCAACCATGATCAGCGAGAATCAATAATATATCTTGTTGTTCCAACCTATCTAAAATTTCGGGTAAGCGCTCGTCAAATCTTTCCAAGGCTTTACCATAATTGACAGGATCATTCCTATGCCCGTAAAGCATATCAAACTCAACTAAGTTGGCGAAAATCAAACAATCTTCCCTTTTTGATGCCAGTAATTCCAAGATAACATCAATACCCTCATCATTGCTTTTTGTAGGATACGATTCGGCAATACCCTGACCGCCGAAAATATCAGAGATTTTACCCACACCAAAAACATTAATGTGTGCATCCATTAAGGCATCCAAAACTGTTGGTTTAAACGGGAGCAAACTATAATCATAACGATTTGATGTTCGTACAAAAGAACCAATTTCACCAATAAAGGGTCTTGCAATAACCCTACCTACTGCATGTTTTCCTTGGAGAATTTCCCTAGCGATTTCACACCATTCATATAGTTGTTCAAGTGGAACCACTTCTTCGTGAGCAGCCACTTGAAACACACTATCGGCAGAAGTGTATACTATGGGAAAACCTGTCTTTAAATGTTCTTCTCCCAGCTCCTCAATTATCACTGTGCCCGAAGCCGCGTAATTTCCAATAATTTTTCTGCCTATGCGTTGTTCAAATTCGGAGATTACCTCTTCCGGAAAGCCATGGGGATAAGTTGGAAAAGGCGAATCTAGATTTAAACCTGCAATTTCCCAATGACCTGTTGTTGTATCTTTACCCTTAGAAACTTCACTCATTTTGCCCCAAGCGCCACGTGGTTTTTCATTTCTTGGTACACCTAAAATTGGAATTATATTGCCTAATCCCAGGTCACCGGAAATCGGCATATTGAGTCCCCCGGTAGCCGTGGCAACATTACCTAAAGTATTACTTCCTTCATCTCCGTAGAGATGAGCATCTGGCAACTCCCCGACTCCAACACTATCTAATACAATTGCCACAATTCGTTTCATGCCTACTCCTCCTTTATAGCCCTAGGATGTGTCTTTGCATAAGTATCCCTCAATTGCCGTTTATCTAAATGCGTATAAATCTGCGTGGTAGATAAGTCTGCATGTCCAAGCATTTCCTGCACCGAACGTAAGTCGGCGCCGTGCCTTAGTAAATGTGTCGCGAAAGAATGTCGTAGCACATGGGGCGAAACCTCTTGCTTAATCCCGGCGGCCACGGATAGTTTTTTCAAGATTTTCCAAAACCCTTGACGTGTAAGCCTTGTCCCCCTTGAATTTAAGAAAAGAGCCAGCTCCCGGGGGTTTTTTACTAAACGCGGCCTTGCATAATTCAGATACTTTTCCGTGGCCTTAAGAGCATGTTCACCTATGGGGATTATTCGTTCCTTATCTCCCTTTCCCAAGCACCGTACAAAACCAAGCTGATCTATGTCTCCAACATTCAAACCAACAAGCTCAGATACTCGAAGACCTGCCCCATACAGAACTTCAAGCATGGCGCGATCGCGATATCCGGTGGGTTTGTCCAAGGTTGGAGCATTAATTAAAGACAATACCTCTTGTTCGCTGAGAATTTCCGGAAGATTTTTCGGAAGTTTAGGAGAGTTTAGGTAAGCGCAAGGGTTTACTTCGAGAAGCTCTTCTTCAAGCATGTATTCGTAAAGGCCCCTTAGGGAGGCTGTTTTACGAGCCCGACTGCGGGGCGCAAAAGCAGATCGTTCAAGTTCTTCAAGGTAGTGAGCTATATTCTCCTTCTGTACAGTAAAGAAAGTTAATTTATTCTTCTTTAAAAACTCCTTGAAATGTAAAAGATCACTCAAATAGGCCCGAACACTATTCTCAGCTAGTCCCTTTTCTATTTGAAGAAACGATTGGTATTCATCGAGAATCCGGGAATTGTCCAAATTATTCCTCCTCTTAACCAAACAAAACATTAGTGAGCTGTACCAGAACCGGAGTTAAATAGGTCTCTACCAATGCTGAGAACACCAAAAGTATCCCACTACAAACAGATAAAAATGTTGTACTAATAAACTGACCATAAACACTATCTTTTGATACTCCCATAAGGGTTTTAAAAGCCGTTGCCGAAAAAGATAATGCAGCCCCCGCCGCCAAAATAATGGCTGGCACTGCCAAAATATTATGTGGTAAAATAGAGACACTGGAAAACACTAATCCCTTTACCATGGTTTCGCGAACCAAAAAACCCACTGTGAAACCAAGTACAAAGCCCCTAACAAAAACTATAGCGAGAATTAACGGGGCTCCAACCACTGTCAAACCTAAAAGAAAGATGAACCCGGTGGTTTTAATAACGTTATCCATTACACTCTGGTAAAAGATCTCGACT
>DUPA01000196.1 GCA_012838515.1 Natronincola sp.
GCACATTTACTGATGCACCCAACTCCACAAAAGTCTGTACAACTACGGGATTTTCATTATACCTGATAGCAAACATCAAGGGCGTCCAGCCATCTTTATACCGGGTATCGATTCTTGCTCCTGCCTCTACCAATGCATGAACAATATCCGGATATTCATTAAACCAGCCTGCTAACATCAGTGGTGTTAGACCGTGCCTATCTTGATGTATTTCGGCACCGGACTTTAAAAGTGTTGTTATAATGTCCACATTTTCGCTAACCGCTGCAGCATATAACATTGGTGTCCAATCATCATCGGTTTTTTCGTTAACATCGCCCCCACTAATAATAAAAGCCTGCAGTTCTTCTACTCGGTCATAGTCTATTGCTTCGAAAATATCGTAAGCAAGTACATTAGCTGAGAATGCAAAACCGAGAATAGCAAAAGATAGACAGACCGCTAGGAAAAGCCTAGTTCGTTTCATTTCTTACCCGCTCCTCTCCCTCTACCAAGAAAACTTATTAAACCATTGCTTAAATAATCGCAAAGGCATGTGTTCACAGAACTGAATTTTAGAAGATAACCTTAACTTAATCCAATTTCTTCTTTGCCAAAATCAGCCTATTTTATTTCATTCAACGGAATAAGTCCTAAATCCTTCCAATCGTTAGTTTTTTAAGCATCTTATGGCAAAACAAGATAAAATCTAAATTGAAATACCAAATAAACTGCCAAACAGCGGCAATTAGATCAAAGAAAAAGATCAAAAATACTTTTTAATTTATTTTCACTTATGTCATATGTATTGTTATAATGTATTTGGTTATAACCTAAGGCTGCTTCATAAATTCACCTCTCAACTTCAATTTATCATATTTGATTTCTTAAACGCTTCGACTAGTATAGGAATTAATATTATTTGCAAAATAATACCGGGCAAAGCGTTAACAAAAGCACCGGCCACAAAAATTTGCCAAGAGAAGTTAAGTGTACCAAAACCCAGAAGCGCAAACCTTACAAGCCCCCAAACTAACCGCCCGGCAAGCATAGAAAGAATTAGATTAAGCAAAGTAGGCAATTTACGTAAATACCCGGTGAAAAATCCATACGTGGCTAACTCAAATGCCATTACCGTAGCCCCCGGAAATAACAGCGGCATTCCAAACAAATAACTTCTCAGTAGAGGAGTTATAAACCCAACTAAAGCGCCTAATGGCCCACCGCATAAGAAACCGCTAAGTAACACAGGAATATGCATGGGAAGTAAGCTTTGACCAAGGGCGGGAACCTGGGCCGTAAAAAAAGGTAAGACCAATCCTAATGCTATTAAAGATGCTGCAAAAACTATTTTTCTAATCTCCTTAAACATTAAATGCTCTCCTTTTACCAATTAATATCTGTTGAAATTGCTTCGATTATTTGCTTAAAGTCTAGGAAATCCTTTTATAGGAGCCGGCTTTATCTCTTTGATATAATTGAAACTTATTATTTTAATCAATCTGGAGCCTACATAATGACTATTCTTCAAGTTTCTGAATCTTCCTGCATAATGCTGCAGGGAAAGCTTGAGTTCTATCGAAACAAAACTATAGATTTAGTAAGGACGTGGATCAAATGATTCTAACAGTGACTTTAAATCCTTCCATAGACAAAAGTTACATCGTTCAAAACTTCAAGTTAAATGGAATCCATAGAGCACAAAAGATGATGGCCCTTCCCGGTGGCAAAGGCATTAATGTATCCCGTGTTCTCCATTCTTTAGGTGTCCCTACTAAAGCAACGGGCATTGTGGGGGGCTTTACCGGAAAAAAGATTGAGAAATTCTTAAAAAAAGAAAGTGTCCCGTATAGTTTTGTCCAAATCCGCGCGGAGTCAAGAACTAATATCTTAATACTTGATGAGTTCAGTGACATGCATTGCGAAATTAACGAACAAGGACCTAGTATCCCTGTGGGTGCTTGGGATCGATTATATATTAAATTAAAGGATTTAGCACCCTCCTGCAGCTGGGTTGTCTTTGCAGGCAGTCCTCCTTCGGAAACTTCGCCTCAAATTTATTACCGCCTTATTAAGCAGGTTCAAGAGTACGGAGTAAAGGTGGCCCTTGATACGAGGGGAAAATGGCTGGAAGAAGGCATTAAAGCTAAGCCCAACTTCATCAAGCCCAATTGGGATGAGTTTCAGGAACTTGTTGGTCCTGTTCATTCCACTGTACATGCGTTTCAGCAAGCGCGCCGAATAGAAGCACGGGGTGTAGACACCATTATCATTTCCACCGGATCCAATGGGGCTCTGGCAATCCATGATGGTCAATCGTATTGCGTGAGAAGCCTTCCTAAAATAGAAGTTGTTAGCCCTGTGGGAAGTGGGGATTCCTTAGTTGCCGGATTCTTAGCTAAATTTAGGAACGGTTCAGACTTCCCGGAAGCCTTACGCCACGGTTTGGCGTTGGGATGCTCCAACGCAACAAACTTCGGAGCCGGACTTTTCGATCTCGAAGAAGTAAATAGCTTGTCCCAACAAATCGATTTAGATGAACTACCTTACTAAATACTTAACCTACAGCCAAAAACCCTCTAGCCAATTAAGGCCGGAGGGTTATTTTAACGGGTGTCGCATTACTTATATTATCACCTACGGGGCAACGACTTTCCACAACTTCCAACCAAGTATCAAGCTGTTCTTCGCTTGCATCACACTTAGCTTTCAGCTTTATGCGAATTTCCTGAAAACCTGCCCTTGCAGTGGTATCTTTACCTGAAAACTTGGCAGGATCTAAATCCCCTTCCAGTTCCATACTTATGCTTTCTAAATTGAAACCCATCTCTCGAGCAACTACATGCCCGACTACATTAATTCAACCGCCCATGGCGGCCAAAACATACTCCACCGGATTAGGACCTTGGTCAGTCCCTCCTAAATCTTTAGGTTCGTCAACAATTATTTCAAAATCACGTGCTTGAACCACTGTTCTAGCCTGATTCTCACTTTGAGCACTAACCTTAAAAGTAGCTAGACTCATCACTATCCCCCCTTGAGTTATCTTGTTTTCATTGTTCCCTTAAGAATCGCCTTTATGTGTAGTTATAATCACATCACTTTTTTCTTCAATTTTAAAGGCCGAAAAATATGTGTTTTCCAAAGGAATCCATTCATTTAAAAAACGTTCTAACATCTTGGGTCCATTCCTTTTTAGCAATCTTTCCCGCTGCCTTTCAGGGGAAATATCTAAAAAAACCTTTAGATCGTATATGGCTGATAATTTCGGATGATGGCTGTAAGATCCTTCGATTACTGTTAGGATATGTGGTTCTATGATATTTTCTCTAACAATGGCATTCTCGCCACAATCATAGACCCCATAGCTAAATGAATTACCCGCTTTTAGATTTGGAATCACCTGCTCTAAAAAACGCTCATAATCTATATTACCACCTGGCTCTCCTAGACGCCCAGCTGTCCTTTGCTCAGGCTTAAGAAAAAAATGATCCATAGGAACAACCTGGCAAGCGTAATTGGCTTCTAACACCTCTGCTAAGGTACTTTTACCGGAACCACTGGGCCCATCAATGGCAATAACAATTGGATTTTGATTTAATAAGAGTTTCTCAATCTCTCTAAATACTGCGTAATATGGTAATGAATGGCAAGCATTTTCTTGTTGAAACACGAACATGACACCTCATTTTCCTATAATTTGCAGGGCTTTTGATAAATGATCAAACAAGGTTTTCACAACATCGGGTGAAAACTGACTTCCGCTTTGTTCTTCCAAATAACTAACAACACTTCTAAGTGGTAATCCGGGACGATATAACCTATCATCTAAAGTGGCATCGAAAACATCTGCTACGCTAGTAATTTGGGTTAGGGGTCCGGGGGTAACCAAGGAGTCTGTTCGCGGATAACCACCTTCTCCGTTATACCATAGGTGGTGGTTTAAGATTATGTTTTTCACATTATCATTCAATCCTACCCGGTTAGCATAAGCCCACCCGTGTATGGGGTGTTTATGGATGGAGTCCCAATCGGAAGGTGATAATGGTGTGTGTTTTTGTAGTATTTCCTGGGGAATATATTGTTTTCCCACATCATGGAGTAGTGCTCCTACACCCAAGGCATTTAACTCGTCGCTTGTGAGCTTCATTGTTTTTCCTAAAAAAAGAGCCAACTTCTGCACGCGCTGGGAATGCATCAAAGTAAGATTATCTAGCCCTAAGAAGACTTCAAAGGAAAATATAATGGTTTCGTTTAATTGATCATTATTCATCTTTGCAGAACAGCCCCCAAACATTAGCTCTCAGACTTGAGACTGATTTTAAAACAGACTATGGGACAATTGCCTCTAACCATATATATTGTTACAATAAGGCAAAGGAGGTAGTTAACTATGGAAGGAAAACATCTTGGTGCATTAATATTAATTATTCTAGGTATATCAATATTGGCGAAAAACCTACACATCACCGCGGGTCTATTTTGGCCCCTTGTCCTTATTGTGTTAGGTAGTATAGCATTTTACCAAGCAAATTGCAAAAAGCATTCGCCCAAAAACACCTCCAACAACGTGGTGTGGGAAGTAAACGAAGATTCCCCCTTATTAAGCAAAATATTAGTGATCCCTATTATTATTATCGGTATGATTTTGTTTATAATTAGCCTAGGATTAGCCACACCTTTACTGATCTTGTCTGTAGTCTTCCTGCCGGTATTATTATTCATCAAACTGGGCTGGGTTTTCATCAGAGTACTTTTAGCCATAATCTTTGCCGCCGCACCCATTTTGCTAATTCTCTTCGGCTTATCTTTTAAATTCTTTTAGGATGCCAAATCGATTAATCGATCGGAAAGAAACAGGACAACCCATCACCGACTATGTACATGAAGTTAGGGTGAACAAAAGTAAAAAGCTATTGCTGGGTACACACTCATCTATCTTAGACATTTCAATTCAGGTGGGCTTTTCGAACCATGCCTATTTTTGCCATACATTTAAAAAACTCACCGGGATGACTCCCAGTGAGTTTAGACAACAAAATTCTCTATTGGTTAACTAAAACTTTTGAACCCATCCAAATTCGTCTTCGATCTTTCCACTTTGGATTCCGGTAATAGTATCATATATTCTTTGGGTGAGCTCCCCGATTTTTCCACCGGTGACTTCAATTTCTTGACCTTGCCATTCAAGTTTACCTATTGGAGATATAACGGCCGCAGTTCCGCAGCCAAAGGCTTCGATTAGCTTGCCTTCTGCGTGGGCTTTAAACAGTTCTTCCACACTTAGACGCCTTTCAACCACCGGGATGCCCCACGACTTAAGCAACGTTATTACCGAATCTCGGGTTATGCCCGGTAATACGGAATCTCCTAGATCCGGAGTTATTAGTTCACCGCTAATATTAAAGAAAACATTCATGGCGCCCACTTCTTCGATATATTTGCGTTCCAAACCATCTAGCCAAAGAACTTGTGAGTATCCTTTTTGCGCCGCTTTTTGCTGGGCTATAAGGCTACCGGCATAGTTACCCGCTGCTTTCGCATGCCCTGTACCTCCCCGTACTGCCCTGACATAATGGGGTTCCACATAAATGCTTACGGGATTGATTCCCTCGGCGTAGTAAGCTCCCACCGGTGATAAAATTACCATGAAGTAATAATTGTGAGCCGGATGCACTCCTAAAGTTATGTCTGTGGCAATAATAAATGGCCTAACATATAGCGACGTACCCGGTGCAGTGGGGATCCAGTCTGACTCTATTTCGATAAGCTTTTTTATGGCTTTTAAAGCGAAATTTTCATCGATTTTAGGTATACACA
Organism: Natronincola sp.; assembly: GCA_012838515.1. Lineage (GTDB taxonomy): Bacteria > Bacillota > Limnochordia > Darwinibacteriales > Darwinibacteriaceae > DUPA01. The sequence goes on from DUPA01000196.1 coordinate 5,800, forward strand.
TGCGCTCATTGCTTCGGTTAAGTCTAGCCATATTTTGCTCAGGTCTAAACAGTCTTATTTTACCCTCTTTATCTTTAAAGGCCTTCATTCCTTCAAAAACTGCTTGCCCATAGTGAAAAACCGCCGTTGATGGATCCATTTTTAAAGGAGCATATTGGACAATTCGAGGATCGTGCCAGCCTTTTTCCACTTCATAGTCCATTATGAACATGTGATCAGTAAAAAAACGACCAAAACCTAGATTGTTTTCATCAGGCTTGGGCTTGGCATCGGTGGTTTTCACTAAAGAAATCTTCATAACTTAACACTCCCCAAATTTAATTTAACCTTTATAGGTACTTCATGTCTTTAGGCTCAACTCCTTCCAATATTTTCGGCACCGCTAACTGTTTTCCCTCTTAAAAGCCGCCAATTTAGGCAAAATCTCAGTTGTTGAATTAGGCAATGTTTTCCGATAAAATGAACATAGGAATTTGATTTATGCAAGTACATAAAGGGGAGAAAATTAATGAAATTTATTTTTAAGGGTAAAACCAAAGATGTGTACGAATTAGATGACGGAAATATATTATTGAAATTTAAAGACGATGTGACGGGTGCCGATGGGGTCTTCGATCCAGGTGCTAATCAAGTGGGTCTTACTATTGAAGGTGCGGGGAGTGCCGCATTACACTTAACCGAGTTTTTCTTCGATGTCTTGAAAAAAGAAGGCGTTCCTACCCATTATATCTCTGCTGATTTAAAGGAATCTTCCATGACTGTTTACCCGGCGACTCCATTTGGTGAAGGCTTAGAGGTGATCTGTCGTTACCGTGCTGTGGGCAGTTTCATTAGGAGATACGGAAAATATGCAACTGATGGCATGTCATTGGATGGTTTAATAGAGTTCACCCTAAAAGACGATGAACGCCAAGATCCCCTAATAACTAAAGATGCCTTGATCATGTTAGAAATTCTCTCCGAAGACGAGTATGAGACTTTATTTAGCTTAACTAAGACAATATGTGAGATCATCAAAACAGAGCTTGCCAAAAAGGGACTTGAATTATATGACATTAAGTTAGAGTTTGGTAGAATTGGTTTAGATGGGCGCATTGCTTTAATAGATGAATTATCAGGTGGAAACATGCGCGTTTATCAAGGTGATAAATCACTGAGTCCCTTAGAATTAACTAAGATAATGGTAGATTAATAGTGCACCAAAGAAGCGAAGTCTTAAGACTTCGCCTCAACTATCCAATCATATTCATCCGGTAGTTCCCCAGTTTGCATACCGGTTAAGGTTTCGTAAAGCCTCTTTGAAATCTCCCCCACTTGGCCCTTGGCTATTTTTATTTTACTATCCTTCCACGCAAGCCCTCCAATGGGGGATATGGCAGCCGCTGTTCCACAGCCAAATGCCTCTATAAGTTTCCCTTGTTCATACACCTCAAAAAGCTCGGCAATTTCTAAACGCCGTTCCTCCACGGGAATATGCCATGCTTTTAGTAATTGAATTACCGAGTCACGGGTTACACCGGGCAAAATGGTATCACCTAAATCAGGTGTCACTAAAGTACCATCAATGTTAAAAAATACGTTCATTGCCCCCACTTCTTCAACGTATTTGCGTTCCACCCCATCTAGCCATAAAACTTGCGCATATCCCAATTCAGATGCGCTTTCTTGAACCACGTATTGGGGGGCGTAATTACCCGCGGCTTTTATGTTGCCCGTGCCACCCCTAATGGCCCTAACATAATGTGGTTCAACATAAATATCCACAGGATTCAAGCCGGCCAAATAGGCACCCACAGGTGCTAAAATCACTATAAATTTATAAGTTGACGAAGCAGACGGTCCTAAGAAGGGATCCGTTGCAATGATAAAAGGTCGCACATATAGAGAAGTCCCGGGCTCCCTAGGGATCCAGCGGTGCTCTAAGGCAACCAACTTTTTTATGCCCTCAAGGGCTAGATCTTCGTCAAAGGTCGGTATATTCATCCGCACGCAACTGCGATTCATCCTTTGCATATTCTGCTCAGGTCTAAAGAGTAAAACCCTATCATCCTTTGATTTAAATGCCTTCATACCTTCGAAGACAGCCTGCGCATAGTGTAATACCGCCGATCCGGGGTGCATCATAAGTGGCTCCACCGCAGTAATCCTCGGGCTATGCCAGCCTTTCCCCTTTTCGTAATCCATGGTAAACATATGATCTGTAAACACACCAAAACCCAGACCCTTTTCGCCGGGATTAGCTGTTGGGGTGGTAGTCTTTAAAACAATCTTCATAAAATGCACTTCCTTTTTTTGCTTATTCTATATTCAATTCACCCCAAGGTAATGAATACCTGCCTAATATTGCACTTCAGCTATTTAGTCAGATTTAGATAATCTTCTATATCGTTAACTGAGAGCCTAACCGCATCCTGCCAGAATTGTGGTTTTGTAAGATCAACGTTTAGATGCTTCTTAGCTAAATTTTCCACGTTCATTCTAGATGTATCTTGCAATAAGTCACGATACTTAGTGGCAAAACCTGCACCCTCTGCCTTCGCCCGTGCGTATACACCCGCGCTGAACAAATAGCCGAAAGTATAGGGGAAATTATAAAATGGAACCCCGGTTATATAAAAGTGAAGCTTAGAAGCCCAAAAATGTGGATGATACTCTTTTAGGCTACCGAGAAAGGCATCTTTTTGAGCCTGAACCATTAATTCATTCAATTGACCGGTACTTACTAACCCTTTTGCCCTAGCTTCATAAAATCTTGTTTCAAATAAAAATCTTGAGTGAATGTCCATGAAAAATGCCACGCTTCGGCCGATTTTATCGTCAAGAATACCTAATTTTTCTTCAGGTGTGTTCGCCACTTGCAAAGTGCCGTCAACAACCAATAGTTCACCAAATGTGGATGCCGTTTCGGCCACGTTCATGGCATAGCGGCGCAACATCAATGGGGCACCTTTTAGAACATGGGCGTGGTAAGCGTGGCCAAGTTCATGGGCTAAAGTTCCTAAACTCTGAATGGTACCGGAATAGGTCATAAACACCCTAGATTCTTTAGATGCGGGGAATGTTGTGCAAAAAGCACCCGGTCTTTTACCGCCCCTGTCTTCCGCTTCTACCCAGCCTTTATCTAGTGCTTCTTTTGTGAAATCGGCGAGTTCCGGGCTGAATTTCCTAAACTGTTCCACCACAAAATCCGCGGCCTCCGCATAAGGAATTTCTTTGCCCGCTTCTCCCACCGGCGCATATAAATCATACCAAGCAATTTGGTCGAGCCCCAAAAGCTTGGCCTTACGCTCTAAGTATTTTACCACTTGAGGTTTCGCTTCTTCCACAGCAGACCACATGGCATCTAATGTTTCCCTTTGCATTCGGTTAACCTGAAGGGGTTCTGCTAAGATATCTCCCCAGCTCCGATTTTTATAGAGATTTATTCTAAATCCAGCAAGGTGATTTAGGGCACTTGCACATAGATCTGCGGTCTCTTTAAAAGCCGCTTCAATTTTATTAAACACGCTTCTGCGCAATTCACCATCAGAATTAGATAAAAGGTTGGTGGCCTGACCTATGGAAAGTAGATCGATCTTTCCATCCCTTTCCACATCAATGGTCATCTTCCCAACTATGGTGTTATATAAATGAGACCAGGCATGATAACCATCCACGGCCAAGTCCGTTGCTAAACTTTCTTTTTCCGAAGACATTTTTATCTGAGCTAGATTGCGCTGTTCATTGAGGGGAAAACTTAGCTCATATAGCCCGGGGTCTTCTAGGTAAACTTGCCACTCTTTATCTGGAATATTAATTAAGATGCTATCTAATCCCGTTACTACAGTTGAGTAAAATGCACTTAATTGCCCTAAGGTTCCTTGCAAAAGCCGGGCTTTTTCGTCTTGAACATTTTGAGCTAAAAGACAGCCTATAAATGCCGATGCCTGCCCCAGATCTGCCGCGACAACCTGCATCTCCGCTACTAATTCTTTTAGACATTTAAGATCGATATTTTCCTTGTTATTGTTAACTAACTTTTGTAGAGAATTTATGCTCTCTCCAACTTGCTTTAAATGACTTTCAAGTTCCTTTGAACTGCTTCCACCGGGAAAGATGCTTTCTAAATCCCAATTATGATTTATACCGGACATTTTCTTCCTCCTAATTATATTACTTTTTACAATTATTATGGTTTTAATGCCAAAACCCCTTTTTATTGTAAAACTATGCTTGCCTATTCCAAATCAAAATGCTATAGTGAAAAGCGTATGAAAATTAGTAGAAAGGAGGTTCCTGCAATGAAAACATTACGTATTATGTGGAAACACATGAGCGGTAACAGACTAATTTATCTCGGGGCAATCCTCTGCGTAGGTTTGGCAACATTGACCACCATTTCAGGACCTTTGGTGATACGTCTCACCATTGACTCTGTCATTGGGGATGAACCACTCACGGCACCTTTATTAATACGGCCTTTAGTGGAAAAAATAAGTGCAAACCTTTGGGTCCCAGGGATATTGTTGGTTCTGATTACCACAGCCCGGGGGCTTTTTATATTTCTACGGGGTCGAATAACTGCCATAGCCAGTGAGAATATTGCCAAAAATATTAGGGATACGGTTTTCGATCACATTCAACACTTGCCCTACGCATATCACAAAAACTCCGATACGGGGGATATAATGCAAAGGTGCACTTCTGACGTGGAGACAATTAAGCACTTTTTAGGAAACCAGCTCGTGGAAATGGGCAATGTCTTATTTATGTTACTTTTTAGCATAACTATTATGTTAAGGGCAAATGTACGCATGACATTGATTTCCATGACCGTAATACCCATAATCTTCTTTTCCGCGATTATCTTCTTTCGTCTCGTTAAGAAGACTTTTACCGCAACAGAAGAAGCCGAAGCAGAACTAACGACTGTAATACAAGAAAACCTTACCGGCATAAGGGTGGTACGTGCTTTTGCCAATCAAGAATACGAAATTGAACGCTTTGCGGAAAAAAATGAAGTTTTTAGAGATAAACTTTATAGACTAATTTGGCTCCTCGCCTGCTATTGGTCTTCGAGTGACTTTGTAGCTTTTCTGCAAATCGGGATAGTCATGGTTGTGGGGGCTTACTACACCGCCCAAGGCGTGATTACCATAGGTACTATGGTTCTTTTTAGCACCTACACCGGAATGCTGCTATGGCCCGTTCGTCACTTAGGTAGAATTCTTACGGATATGGGTAAAGCTCTTGTGGCTGTGGAACGCTTAGAAGAAATATTGCAAGAACCTAAGGAAGAATTGTTGGTTGATGGAAAAGAACCTGCAATTCACGGAGAAATTACTTTTGATAATGTTTCCTTTGGCTATGAGGCCGACCAAGACGTACTCAAAGGGATTAGCTTTTCGGTTTTACCCGGCGAAACCGTTGGTATCTTAGGACACACCGGTTCAGGAAAGAGCTCTTTAGTACATCTTTTAGCCCGTCTTTACGATTATAATGGGGGCTCAATTACCATTGATGGTGTAGAGCTGCGTACCATTGATAAAAGTTGGGTGCGACAAAACGTTGCAGTTGTCCCGCAAGAACCTTTCTTGTTTGCCAAGACTATTAAGGAAAATATTAAGATAGCACGTGATGAGGTTTCCGATGCCGAGCTTTATAAAGTTTGTAAAGAAGCGGCAATACACGATGTTATTTTAAACTTCGACCAAGGGTATGAGACCCTAGTCGGTGAACGGGGAGTTTCGGTCTCCGGTGGTCAACGACAACGTATTGCTATTGCTCGAGCACTTATCACCCAAAGTCCGATTTTAATCTTCGACGATTCCTTAAGCGCGGTTGATACAGAGACTGATCTGGTCATTCGTAACGCTTTGCGAAACAGAGCTAAAGCTGCCACCACTGTTTTAATTTCACATCGTGTAACCAGCTTGGCGGGGGCAGATTTGATTTTGGTCCTGGAAGATGGAAAGATTGTAGAGCAAGGTACCCACGGGGAACTCATGGCACGCAATGGCAGTTACAAAAGAATTTGGGACATTCAAAATGAACTAGAAGCAGGGCTTCAAACTTAAGAAGGTGAAATCATGTCTGTGTTTACCGAAGATTTTCAGCAAGAAAAAATTGACTTGAAACTCTGGCGGCAAATATTAATCTATGCTAAACCATATAAAAAATACATTTATTTATCAATCATTGCCTCGATCACAACAGCCTTTGGGGATGCGTTCTTTCCCTTCATGACCAAGATTGCCATTGACAATTTCGTGGTACCTCAAACAACCGAAGGAATTTGGCTTTTTGCCCTTGGCTTTGGTGTGCTCATCATTGCGCAATCCTTTAGCATTTTCTCCTTTATTAGCATGGCGGGTAAAGTGGAAAGTGGTCTTGTTTTTGCCATTAGAGATGCAACTTTTCGCCATCTGCAAAAATTATCCTTTTCCTTCTATGATAAAAGGGCTTCGGGATGGTTACTCTCAAGGCTTACAAGTGATATAGGACGTCTGGGGCAAATTATCTCTTGGGGATTAGTTGATCTTCTTTGGGGTATTTTTGCCATGTTTATCTATTTAATAATCATGTTCATTCTCAACTGGAAACTAACGCTACTAACCATTTCTGTACTACCGGCAATTACTTTCGTGAATATTTTCTTTCAAAAGCGAATTTTGCGCTCCTATCGCGAAGTCAGAAGAATGAACTCTAGAATTACCGGCGCTTTTAGCGAAGGAATTATGGGTGCAACAACCACAAAAATCCTTAGCCGCGAAGAAAAGGCTTTAGAGGAATTTCAAGAACTATCCACGGGACTTAGAAGCGCGGGAATTAGAGCCGCCACCTTTTCCAGCCTGTTCATGCCCATAGTGCTCACGCTGGCCAGTGTGGGAACTGCCATGACATTGGGTATCGGCGGTAGTGGTGTCTTAAGGGGTAATATCACTTACGGCGTGTTAGTTGCCTTTATTTCTTACACCGTACAATTCTTTGAACCGGTTAGAGAAATGGCCAGGGTACTATCGGAACTGCAAATGGCGCACGCCGCAGGCGAAAGGGTTCTGGGACTATTAAATACAGAACCGGAGATTGTGGATAAAGACGGCATAAGCCATGACTGGCCCGAATTACAAGGAGATGTTGAATTCGAAAATGTCTCCTTCTCATATAACCCTCAAGAACCGGTGCTGACAAACTTTAATCTAAAAGTAAGTAAAGGCCAAACCGTTGCTTTGGTAGGAGAAACAGGATCGGGGAAAAGCACCATTGTAAACTTAATTTGTCGCTTTTACGAACCCACATCGGGGCAAATTCTCATAGATGGACTGGACTACCGCGAGCGACCTTTATCATGGCTACAAAAAAGTCTGGGCTATGTATTGCAAAGCCCCCACCTTTTTTCCGGCACCATTGCCGAGAATATAAGATATGGGCGGCTAGAAGCATCTGACGAAGAGGTTAAGGTCGCGGCTAAATTAGTAAATGCCCACGACTTCATTGCTAAGCTACCACAAGGTTATCAAACGGAAGTCGGTGAAGGAGGAGGACTTCTTTCCACCGGAGAGAAACAACTAATCTCTTTTGCCCGGGCAATTCTGGCCAACCCACGAATATTTGTTTTGGATGAAGCCACTTCTTCCATTGACACCGAAACAGAACAGCTAATTCAAGAAGCAATCCAAACTGTGCTTACGGGCCGCACCAGTTTCATAATTGCCCACCGTCTTTCCACGGTGCGCTCAGCCGATTTAATCTTAGTGATTAGAGATGGTAAGGTTCAAGAACAAGGAACCCATAGTGAGCTAATGAGATCAAAGGGTTACTATTATAAACTATATACAAATCAGTTCTTAGCAGGTTAAGAAAAAGACAATGACTAAATTTAGTCATTGTCTTTTTCTTAACCTGCTAAGAACTGATTTGTA
>DUPA01000197.1 GCA_012838515.1 Natronincola sp.
CCACATTGGTTTTCTGCGAATTGACATTGTGAATTACACTCACCAATTCCGGAACTTCGTTTGTTAATTGATTTATCAATTGTTCTTTGTGGGGTAAATCATGGGTATTAGTAACTAAAATTAGCATTAGTTCTTTCTTTGCAAAACTTACCCTTATCACTGCATGTCTTAAAATCCCCTTATGCTTTGTCCGATCGTACGGCTCTATCTTTAATTCAGAAACTATCCTCTTTAATGTTAAAGCTAACTTAGTAATGAGAGGATGTTGAATTTCGCATGTTTCAACGTCAATAATCTCGTGGCTTCCCGGTTTAAAGAAACCAAGAATCAACTCCCCACTTTCACTGCCAAAGGGCATTTGAGAATTGTTGCGGTAGTGATAAGGATTTTCCATCCCCAGAGTGGGTAAAACCTTTACATCTAACTTACCGATTCTTTTCATGGCATCATGCACTTGTTGGCTCTTCCATTCAAGCTGTGCTGTGTACTGAAGATGTTGAAACTGACAACCTCCACAGGTTTTTGCATGGGGGCAGCTAGGCTTTATTCGATCAGTGGAGGGCTCCAATATTTCTAGTAATTCACCAAAAGCGAGTCGCTTTTTAATCTCTACCACTCTCATTTTTATTAGATCGCCAGGAAGGCTATGGGGAATAAAAACTACCCTTTCGCCAATTCTGCCAACACCCATTCCCTCATGGGTTAGCCCGGTTATCTCCACTGTAAACTTCTCACCAACTTGCAAGTTAGACATGCCATCTCCCCTTTTAAAAAATAAAGGCTAAGCCAGTGGCCAGCCTTGGATTTTATCTATCTTTTTTTACCCTAAGCATGGAATAGGGTTGCACCTCATCCATGGGAATACGCACAGTAAAGTTAGCATGCGCCTCCATAAGCTCTTCTTCAGTTTCTACATTAATCATCTTTTCTATCTTAAACGTAAAATTCTTCGCCTTGGGTTGCATAACCTCTACCTCTGTTCCAACAGGTAATTGATTACGAACCCCCACAACCGCTTCACCAAGCTTAGCATCATAACTTTGCACAAGCCCCACAATGTCATAATCCCTTAAATAACTACCCGTGGGTCTGTGAATACCGGCATCAGAAGGTACGAAAAAACCGGCATAATAAGGTCTGTGACTAACCTTATCAAGTTCTTCCAAAAGCTCTTGCGGCAGACTATAATTTTTAGGGTCATCTGCATACAAATCAAGTGCTTGACGGTAAGCCCTTACAACTGTGGCCACATAATACGAGCTCTTCATTCGCCCTTCAATCTTCAAACTATCTACACCGATCTCAACTAAATCGGGAATATATTCAATGAGGCGTAAATCTTTAGAGTTAAAGATGTGAGTGCCGCCCTCATCTTCTTCGATGGGCATATACTCACCGGGTCTTTTTTGTTCCACTACAGCATATTTCCAGCGACAACTTTGTGCACATTGACCCCGGTTTGCATCTCTGCCGGTCATTACATTGCTTAAAAGGCAACGACCGGAATAGGCCATGCACATGGCACCGTGTACGAACACTTCAATTTCCGCATTAGTTTCTGCCCTTACCTTGGCAATATCTTCCCTAGTTAATTCCCTTGCCATAACCAAACGGGAAAAGCCCAGTTCCTCCCAGAATTTCGCTGCCTGGTAATTAACCGTATTAGCTTGTGTACTTAGGTGTAAAGGAATACTGGGTGCATACTTTTTAGCTAACGAAAATACTCCCACATCAGCTAAAATTAACCCATCAACCTTAAGTTTTTCAAGCTCCTCCAAGTACTCGGGAAGTTTATCAATATCATCATTATGGGGGAAAACATTAACAGTTACATATATCTTAACGGCGCGGTCGTGGGCAATCTGCAATAATTCTCTCATTGCATCTATGGTAAAATTACCGGCCTGAGCCCGCATACCAAATTGTTTACCTGCTAAATATAGGGCATCTGCCCCGTATTCCATGGCGACCAAAGCCTTTTCCATTTTACCTGCC
>DUPA01000198.1 GCA_012838515.1 Natronincola sp.
GGTGGAGAAAGCTAGATTCAAATAAACCACCATAATACAGTTTAAATTGCCCCCATCGTCTAGCGGCCTAGGACACCGCCCTTTCACGGCGAAGGCACCGGTTCAAATCCGGTTGGGGGTACCATTTTAGGGTCCATAGCTCAGTTGGGAGAGCGCTTGAATGGCATTCAAGAGGCCGTCGGTTCGATTCCGTCTGGATCCACCATCGTAAACACGGTAAAGATCGCACATTGCGGTCTTTTTTCTTTTGGGTAAAAATAAAAATCAAGTACTCTATTGGACAAAACAGGGTAAATAATATTTTGTGAACCTTGGCACTCTAATGTAAGAAATCGTTCTTTGTTGTAGCTAAATTTCCAATATAGTGTTTTGCAGGATTTTCGCTAAGTGGTACTGAATTAAATTTTAGGAGTGATATTTATGAAGAAGATCCTAAAACCTATTTGTTTCATTCTTGTCTTTTTTCTTGTTTATTCCGTTGTGGGTATCGAACTGGCATCGGCCAAGATAAGTGGTAGCATTGGTTTCGGGCTAAAATTAACCGGAGGAAAGTTATTATCCTTTGTTGTGCCCTTTACCATGTTCGGGCTGATACTAATGGCTTTAATAGGCATGGGAAAACAAAGTAAAAGCCGTTCTAGTATAATTAACCGTTATTTTTCACAAAACCCATCGCGAAGCGCATTTAAAAAGCATGTATTGGCGGGGGCAATAGTAGAAGATATGAATAAAGATGAAGTAATTTTATCGTGGGGTGAACCTCAAGAAATTTATTTGGATTTAGAGGATAGTTCGTATGGCGAAGTGTGGTTATATCCAGGGCATTATCTTGGCTTTGAAGAGGATTGGTTGGTGGCAAGATTTCATACTTCCGATTAAACATAACTATACCCCGTCACTTGGCGGGGTAATTAAATTTTCAGGACCAAACTGTGTTATACTTAAAGCAGATTTAACAACGCGAAAGAGAGGCAAAAATGAAAACCATATTCTTAGTAACAGGTGCCGCAGGACATTTAGGTAATGCAATCGTGAAAAAACTAATCGAGCAAGGTCAAGCCGTGCGTGCGCTAGTTTATGAGGAAGACGAAACCAACGGTATCTTCGATCCACAAGTTGAGGTTTTTGTTGGTGATGTAACAGATGAACAATCGCTACGGCCATTTTTTGATGTTCCCGAAAGCGGTTCGGTAAAAGTGATCCATTGTGCAGGCATCATCTCCATAGCCTCAAGGACGCAGAAAAGAATGCACGAGACGAATGTGGAAGGAACTAAAAATATAATAGCTCTTTGTCAAGAATATGCCGTAGATAAATTGGTATATGTGAGCTCAGTGCATGCCATTCCGGAACTACCCCACGGAGAAATGATCATAGAAACGAAATCTATTAATCCCGATTTAGTGGTGGGGCCTTATGCAAAAACAAAGGCCGAAGCGACTGTAGCGGTACTAAAGGCCGCGGAAGCCAGACTAGACGCTTCAGTGGTTCATCCTACGGGTATCATGGGGCCTTTTGATTACGGCGCCGGACATGTAAACCAAATGCTAAGAGATTTCTATGCCGGAAGATTGTTCGCGGGGGTTAGGGGAGGTTATGATTTTGTTGATGTTCGGGATGTGGCACAGGGTACAATAAACGCTACTACTTTGGGAAGGAAAGGCGAAACGTATCTCCTATCTAACCGGTATTTTACCGTTGCGGAACTACTTGAGCTATTCCACCAAGTAACGGGACGTCCTCGGGTAAAAACAATGCTACCTCTCTGGTTTGCCAAGCTTACGGCTCCACTATCGGAACTATATTTTAAAATATTAAAGAGACCGCCATTATACACGTCTTACTCATTGTATACTTTATCAACAAATGCAGAGTTTTCAAATCTTAAGGCAAAAAGAGAATTAAACTATACGACTAGAAACATGGAAGAAACCATAGCAGATACTATACGGTGGTTTAAAGAGCAAGGTATGTAACTCAATTGACCTTGATTGGAGGTTTTAGTATGGGCTTAGAGGACAATATTCCCCGCATAAATCAAGATGTCTTAGAAAAGTTTATGTATGATGTTTTTGTAAACATGGGCGTTCCGGAAGATGATGCGAAAATAGTTGCCGATGTTCTTATAACGGCTGATAAATTAGGAATCGACTCACACGGCATCAGCCGACTTAAACCCATTTATTATCAACGGATAAAAAATGGGGTCCTGTCACCTATCACTAACATAGAGATAACTCGTGAAGGACCAACTACGGCCGTTTTAGACGGGAATCACGGAATGGGTCATGTAATAGGGCATAAGGCTATGGAGATGGCAATTGCTAAGGCAAAACAATATGGAATGGGTATGTTGGCTGTGAAGAATTCTAGTCACTATGGAATTGCAGGGTACTATACTCTTATGGCAGCAGAATCCGGTATGATCGGAATTACCGGAAGTAATGCCAGACCATCAATGGCACCTACCTTTGGCGTGGAGCCAATGCTGGGCACTAATCCATTAACGTTTAGTTTGCCAACTGATGAAGAATTTCCCTTTTTTCTAGATTGTGCCACCACCACGAGCCAAAGAGGCAAGATAGAGGTTTATGATCGCCTAGGGGATGAGATCCCCGAAGGTTGGGTGATTGGTAGTGATGGTAATACGCGTACGGATACACATGAAATTTTGCGAGATTTAACAAAGGGCGAAGCAGCCTTAACTCCCTTAGGCGGTATACACGAAGAAACAGGTAGTCATAAGGGTTATGGCTACGCTACCTTGGTGGAGATTTTATCGGCTGCACTTCAAGGAGGTGCTTTTCTGCATGCTCTATCCGGTATAAACGATGGTGAGTTAGTACCCCATGCTCTAGGTCATTTTTTCATAGCGATCAATATTGAATCTTTCATTGATTTGGCTGATTTTAAAAAGATTAGTGGTGATATATTGCGTAAATTACGGGCTTCAAAAAAGGCACCGGGCAAAAAACGCATTTATACCGCCGGAGAAAAAGAATACCTAACGTCTTTAAATCGGGCACAAATGGGCATTCCCATAGGAGAAAGTCTGCAAAAGGATATTAGAGATTTGGTTGAAGAATTAGGGCTGGACCATGATTTCCCTTTTTAATCTTATTTTAATCTTAAACCAATTGTGCTTAAAGTTGGCCCCGTTAAAATGGAATTAACTTAAGATTGGAAAGGGGTAATTAGTGTGGAAAGATTAGAAAAGATTGAAAAACTTCGGGAGCGTGCTCAAGTAAGTTACGATGAAGCAAAAGAGGCGTTGGAGGTCGCAAATGGGGATTTATTAGATGCCCTTATCTACCTTGAAGAACAGGGGAAAGTAAAGCCTCCCTCAGGAGATGGGTACTTTCGTAGCCAAGCTGATGAAGAAAAAGAAGAAGAAGGCAATTACGAAAGGGAAGAATCAAAAAAGCAACGGGGCAGGGGTTTTGAAGAAGCTTTGGAGTCATTTTGGGATTTTATTTGTGCCATTGTTACCAAGTTAAATCAAACTCATTTTCAAATCGAAACAAAAACCGGGACCGCTTTTAGTATGCCCTTAACTGTTTTGGTTGTTTTGGCCATATTTCTTCCCGGTTTTACGCTACCGGCCCTTATTATTGGTTTTTTCCTAGGCTATTTTTTAGATTATCGATTTAAATTTATAGATTCAGATAAAAGCTAGATGTTTTAGGGAGTGGTAAATGTGGCGACTCGTATTTTAATCATTGAAGATGAAGAGAAGTTTGCCCGCTTTGTGGAGATGGAGCTTAATTTCGAGGGTTATGAAGTAAGCAAAGCCTTTGACGGACGAACTGGCTTAGAGATGGCTAAAACGGGTCAATATGACGTGATACTTCTTGACATCATGCTTCCTACCTTAAATGGTATGGAAGTGTTGCGACGATTGAGGCGCGATTCGTCAGTACCGGTAATAATGCTTACGGCAAGGGATAGTGTGATTGACAAGGTGTCTGGTTTAGATAGTGGTGCAGATGATTACATTACTAAGCCTTTTGCCATAGAAGAACTACTTGCTCGCATTCGCACTGTTTTACGCAAGCAACCGCGATATGCAGATAGTTCAGTTTTAAGCATAGGCGATTTAGTTTTGGATGTGGAACGCCGCAAAGTTGCGGTGCGCGGTGTGGAGGTAGATCTTACGAAACGCGAGTTTGATCTTCTCCATTACTTGCTAGAGAATAAAGGGATAGTTTTATCTAGGGAGACTTTGCTCGAAAATGTTTGGGGCTTTGATTTTGAGGGCGAAACTAATGCAGTAGATGTTTACGTAAGATTTTTACGTTCTAAAATTGATGAGGTTTTTGATCTCAAAATAATCTCCACTATCCGAGGAGTGGGGTATGTGATTCGCGATGAAGAATAAAAAAGATCGCGTTCAACAGACAAATAGATCCTTAAGCTCTAGACTGAATTTTAGGCTCTGGAGACGCATGTTTTCAAAATTCATCTCTTTAAATTTGCTTTTTATCATTATTTCTGCATCCATGTTGTTTTTGGTCGGTGAGAAGAAGGCAGTTGAAACTGTGAACTATCTCGAAGAAGTGGGTTTCCCCGGTGATTCGGAAAGATACTGGATGCTTAATCGGGAAATCGAAATAAATCTTGCAGAAGAACCCGGTTCGGGGTTTAATATTCCCAAGAGTATTGCTTTGTTCTTTCCCAAAGAAACCCGCACTTCGTCTAGGTGGATTAGCATACCCAAGAATGGATCGGTTTCTTTTTATAATTACTTTGACAATTTACAATATGGGTTCCATTCATCCGTCAACGGATTGAGTTATAATGTGATAGTGCATTTCACTACTATAATCTGGGTTTTAAAAAGTCTATTGTTAGGCTTAATTATATTTCAATTTTTAATCTTAGTTCGCTCTTGGAGTATTCAAAAAAGCATAATCACCAGAACCCTCTCTCGTTCACTTTCTAAATTAACCGAGCAGGCCAAAACCCTTTCGAAGGAAAAAGGACCTTTATCAATTAAAGAAATGGAAAGCCTAGCGGGAACTTTAGATGAAATTAACGCAACCCGTTTGGATACGCGTATTGATCTCGATAATACTCAAGAAGAGTTGCAGAATTTAGCCAAGGCCATTAATGGATTACTTGAACGAATCAATGAATCATATCGTTTGCAGGCACGGTTCGTATCCGATGCATCGCATGAGCTTCGTACGCCAATTGCCGCCATACAAGGGTATGCTAATCTGTTGGATCGTTGGGGAAAAGACGATCCTGATGCATTGGAAGAGTCAATTGGGGCAATTAAAGAAGAAGCTGCTAATATGAAGGACCTGGTTGAACAATTACTCTTCCTGGCTAGGGGCGACAATAATACGATGCATCTTGAGGTAGAGCGTTTTGATGTGGGTGCATTGTTACAAACGATTCATCGGGAGACCCAAATGATTAACGGGGCTTACGCCCTTGAACTTCAGGTGGAAGAAGCTTGGGTAAAAGCCGATCAAGGACTGATTAAGCAAGCCGGAAGAATTCTTGTTGATAACGCTATAAAATATACTCCTTCAGGAGGTAATATTACGCTTGCCGTAAAGAATGCTAAAGGGCAGATTCGTCTCACCGTTCAAGATTCAGGAATCGGTATCCCGCCAGATGATATTCCCCACATCTTTGAACGTTTTTATCGAGCTGACGAATCTAGGGCGAGAGTCAGCGGAGGTACGGGTTTGGGCTTGTCCATAGCTAAATGGATTGTAGAACGTCATGGTGGTTATTTAGAGGTTTTAAGTCGCGAAGACTTTGGTACTAGGATTTCTTTGGTATTACCTGAAGCACACTGAGTTAATGGAATTCGTCACTATTGGGAACCAAAAATTCTTCCATATTTTGATCAATAGTTGTTGTATCCCCTTCCACTAACCCTATGTGACCTTCGCTTTCTAGCAAATTAACTACATTAAACAGGGAATCTCGCTCTTCTTCAGGTAAACTGTTAACAAAATTCCGTATTTCTTCCGGAGAGGAATAATTAATAAAACGAACCCCTCCATATTTAAGGTATTGTTTGGTCATGGGTATCGCTCCTTAATTTTTCTTAGTATCTCCCTTTATTCCAATTCCTATTTCAATTGTTTAAACGTTTTTTAACCAAAAAGCCTTGACCAAGAAGGCTTTTTCTGATAAACTAATCTCGAGTGAAAAAATACATTAAAAGACCTTTAAGCCAATCCAGAGAGGTTGGGAAGGACTCCTACACAAAGTGCGCGCAACATTTGCACTGATAGAATGAAGTATAGGGCTTCTACCAACCGGGTAGAAGCCTTTTTGAATTGTGTGGGGTTAGGTCTGACAAGGAGGAAGTCATTTGAATTCCCTGGTCAGCAGTACAAGTTTAAGTCAACATACTATTAAGATGTTGCTGAAAAGTGCCCAAGCATACGTTGATTCGCCGCAAACCAGACCATGTCATGGTACAGTGGTGAACCTCTTTTTCGAGAATAGCACTCGCACCGATTTATCGTTTCAAATGGCAGCACAGCGCTTGGGGTTACAAACACTAAATTTCGATGTATCCCATTCCAGCGTCAACAAGGGCGAGTCACTCCACGATACGCTTGAAACATTAGAAGCATTAGGTGTGGACATTGCAATTATTCGCCATAAAGAAGATTGGCCTCAGCAATTTGCAGATAGCGACCTCAACATTAGCTTGGTAAATGCCGGTTCGGGAATTTTCGAACATCCGACTCAAGCGTTGTTGGATGCTCTGACAATGAAGCAACATTTTGGGTCCGTGCGAGGATTAACAGTAACAATAGTTGGAGATATTAAGCATAGTAGAGTAGCACGATCTAACTATCATATTTTGACCACACTAGGTGCAACTGTACAGTTTGCAGGTCCTGATGAATTTATAGCCCATGATTTGACTGATGTACCTTGGGTTAGTTTAGATGAAGCAATTGAGACAACTGATGTACTTATGCTTTTAAGGGTTCAACATGAACGTCATGAAGATTCCGATGTTATCCAAGAATATCATGGTCAATACGGATTAACCGAGGAAAGATTGCAGAAGCTAAATAAGGATGCCCTAATTATGCATCCGGGTCCTGTGAATCGCGGTGTGGAAATTTGCGATGCAGCGATGGACGATCCACGCTCTAGGATTTTGCAACAGGTAAGTAATGGCGTTGCCATACGAATGGCTGTTTTAGATTGGTGCTTGCAAGGAGGACGTCGTGGGAAACTGGTTTCTGCGTAATGGTTTAGTTTATCGTGATGGCTTATTACGAAAAGAAAGTGTTTTAGTACTAAACGGTCAGACTGTTGCTTTTGGTTTAGCCGCTGATTATATGCGTTCAAGCTTTAGTGGCATGATTAGGGAATATGATGCAACAAATTGTGTGATCAGTAGAGGTTTTATTGATTTACATGTTCATTTAAGAGAACCGGGTTATGAAGATAAAGAAACAATCGCCACCGGCACTTTGGCTGCCGCCGCCGGCGGTTTTACAAATGTTTGCCCTATGCCAAATACCGATCCGTCATTAGATACTATTGAGCGATTAGATGATTTACAAACGAGGATTCGCAAAGATGGAAAGGTCCATGTTCACCCCATAGCAGCCTTAACCATAGGGCGCAAAGGTCAAGAATTTGTGGATTATGATGATTTTGCTTCCGCGGGGGTTTTGCTTTTCTCCGATGACGGGGATCCTCTCCAAGAGAATATTGCTGAACAAGTTTTCCTTAAAGTCAAGAAGAACGGTGGCGTTGTCATCAATCATCTTGAGGACAAATCATTAGTCAAGGAAGGCTTTTTTTATGAGCAAATTCCACCATCTTCGGAATTTTCAATGTTGATTAGGGATCTAAAATTAGTCAAGAAAACCGGATGTCGCTATCATGCAGCACATTTAAGCTGCATACAATCGGTAGAACTTATCGCGGAGGCAAAAAAGATGGGGTTGCCTGTTACCGCAGAGGTTACACCTCACCATCTAACGTTAACGCATCTAGATATTGCAGAGCCACCGGGACACTTTCAGATGAAGCCTCCCTTAAGAACTGAATATGATAGATTAGCCTTAGTCGAAGGTCTCAAAAGTGGTGTGATAGATGTGGTAGCAACGGATCATGCACCGCATGGGAAAGAAAAGGAAGACGGTTTGTTTGCCGGTTCTCCTTTTGGTATAACCGGTCTCGAAACTGCCTTTCCGGTTTTATATAGTTATTTAGTATTAAACAAACACCTTAGCCTAGAGCGGTTATTGAGTAGCTTAACAGAAGAGCCCGCGAAGATACTAGATGTACAAAAAACATTGGAAATCGGCAAGCCGGCTGATCTTGTTGTGGTAAATCTAGAACGTGGGCACACACTGGCAAAGGGAGACTTTCGGAGTAAAGGAACAAATAATCCTTACATCAGTGAAAAACTTAGGGGTTGGCCGGTTTTAACCTTGCTCAACGGCAAGGAAGTGTTTTCAATTGAAGATTGAGGTAAAGGGCTGGTATTTATGGAAGTATTGCAGAACATACAATTAACTAAAGATGTTTTCTCGCTCAAATTAGGTGGTGAATTTTCCTATGAGAAAGTTCAAGCCGGACAATTTGTGAATATTCTTATTGGCGATGGAAAGACCCATCCTTTGCGCCGACCCATCAGCATAGCTTCTTGCGATGTGGAAGAGCGTTCTTTAACTCTTATCCATAGAGTGGTTGGCGTAGGTACACATTGGTTAAGCGAGCTAAAACAAGGCGATCGAATTGACCTAATGGGCCCACTTGGCAATGGATTTCCGCTACCTGATGAAAATAGTAAGGTGCTGGTGGTGGGCGGTGGTGTAGGTATTCCTCCCCTTTACGAATTATGCAAGCAGTTATCGAAACTTAATTGTTACATTGATATAATCTTAGGCTTTAGGGATGAAGACGATCTTTTTATGGTTAAGGAATTTGAAAAGTACGGAAATGTAATCACTTGCACCGAAGATGGTTCAGAAGGTGTTAAAGGGTTTGTCACCTGTGCTTTAGTCAATGATGAAGAGTGGACAACCCTTTATTCGTGTGGACCGCTACCTATGTTGAGGGCATTAAAAGAACATTTTTCCCATAAGGAGATAGCTGGTTATGTGTCCTTAGAAGAACGCATGGCTTGCGGCGTAGGTGCCTGTTACGGTTGTACGGTGGAAACCAAGGATCGTACGGCGACTAAACGGGTTTGCAAAGAAGGGCCGGTCTTTAGCTGGGAGGAGATTTGCTTATGAATGTAAACTTAGGAGTTAATGTGGGTAGTCTAGAACTACGAAATCCCGTGATGCCGGCTTCAGGGTGCTTCGGATACGGCAAGGAATATGCCGAATATTATTCACTTAATCAATTGGGCGCGGTTGTGGTATCGGGTACCACTTTAGAACCTCGTCTAGGAAATAAAACCCCCCGGGTGACGGAAGTTACAGCTGGAATGTTGAATGCAATCGGCTTAGCCAATCCCGGTATAGATGCGGTTATTCAAGATGAGCTTCAGTGGTTAGCAAAACAAGATGTACCTATTATTGTGAATGTTTCCGGCGACTCGGTTGAAGATTACTGTAGGGTTGTGGAAAAAGTTTGCGCTTCCGGTTTGGCACAGGCTATAGAATTAAACGTTTCTTGTCCCAATGTGGCTTTAGGCGGAATTGCTTTTGGGGTTGACAAAAAGGTACTTAGAAATCTGGTTGAATCTGTAAAAGCACATTGTACATTACCTTTAATCGTAAAGCTTTCCCCTAACGTTACCAGAATTCAGGACTTAGCCGTTGCTGCAGCAGAAGGCGGAGCCGATGCACTGAGCTTAATTAATACATTGATAGGTATGCAAATAGATTTAAAAGCCCGCAAGCCGGTTCTTGCGAATCGAACTGGAGGCTTTTCAGGTCGAGCAATTAAGCCTGTGGCTGTGCGCATGTTGCACGACGTGGCTAAAGAGGTTGATTTGCCACTAATAGGTATGGGTGGTATTTATTCTGGGAAGGATGCAATTGAATTTGTTATGGTTGGTGCTTCTGCAATAATGGTTGGAACAGCCAACTTTACAGATCCTTTTGCGTGTCCCAATATAATCAAGGAAATTGCTGAATGGATGGAGCGAGAAGGAATTAAAAATTTAGAAGAAATTCGGGGGTGTGCTCTTTGAGTGATGTTGTTGCGGAGAGGATCATTGTGGCGTTGGATGTGGGGAGCAAAGAAGAGGTGGAAACCGCTTTAAATAGGCTTCCGTCGGTGAAGTTCGTCAAGGTGGGCATGGAGCTATTTTTTAGTACAGGACCTGATCTAGTGCGCTCTTTAAAAGATAGGGGACTAAAGGTTTTCGTGGATCTCAAGGTTCATGATATTCCCAATACTGCTGCCGGTGCCATGAGAAGTCTAAGCCGTTTAGGCTGCGATTTGCTGAACTTGCACTGTTCAGGTGGGCTAGAAATGATGCAAAGAGCCCAAGAAGCCGTTAGTGAGCCAACAAAATTGATTGGTGTTACCCAATTAACATCTACAAATCAAACCATACTTAACGAACAACTAGGTATACCAGGCACAGTGGAGGCAAGTGTTTTAAACTATGCCAAACTAGCTAAACAAGCCGGTCTTGCCGGTGTAGTGTGTTCTCCCCTAGAAGTAACAGCGTTAAAAGAAGCATGTGGCCCAGATTTCTTAGCAATAACCCCGGGAGTAAGACCGCAAGGTTCTGCGAGCCAAGATCAAAAACGTACCATGACGCCGGCTGAAGCAATTAGGGCAGGCAGTGATTACCTGGTGATAGGCAGACCAATTATGGCGAACTCCGATCCTAATGGTGCATTTTTAAAGATTCTTGAAGAAATTGAGGTGGAAGCATGAACCAACAAGAGTTATTAGCAAAATTTGAAGAACTAGGCGTATTGCTAAACGGTCACTTTAAACTAACATCCGGTTTGCATTCTAAGCAGTATATGCAGTGCGCTAAACTTTTTGAGTGTCCCAAACAGGCGGGAGAAGTCTTAAAGCATTTAATTACACATCTTCCGGAGGGAATAGAAACGGTGATTGCACCGGCCATCGGCGGTGTAACGGTTGGTTACGAAATCGCTAGACAACTGGGCTGCCGCTTTGTTTTTGCCGAAAGACAAGATGGAAAGATGACTTTTCGTAGGGGTTTTCAATTGACGCCGGGCGAAAAGGTAATAGCGGTGGAAGATGTAATTACAACAGGTGGGTCAGTCAAAGAAGTGATTGATTTAGCGAAAGAATCCGGGGCGGAAGTTTTAGGCGTTGCCACCGTTGTAGATCGCAGTCAGGGAAAAGCTGATTTCGACATGCCCTTAACCTCTTTAATTACCATGGAGATTGAAGTTTTTGAACCCGAAAGTTGTCCGTTATGTGCAGAGGGTATGGAGATTCAAAGCCCGGGAAGTAGGCAACAAACGAAGTAGAAATGATAAGTATTTTGCTAAGAATTGAAGGGAATTACTATCTTATTGAGAATCTCCTTTAACAAGATTTTCTTTATCAAGGGAGGTGATGGAGTGTTTACTCCATATGAACTAAAAGATACTATAATTCCCAATCGCATCGTGATGCCGCCCATGTGTCAATATACGGCTACGGACGATGGTTACGCAACAGATTGGCATCTTGTTCATTACGGCGCTAGAGCCGTGGGAAAAGTCGGACTTATCTTCTTGGAGGCCACCGCCGTTGAAAAGCGGGGCAGACTAAGTAATAACTGTCTCGGTATCTGGGACGATAATCATATTCAAGGTTTAAAAGAGATCGTGGACTTTTGCAAAGCGCATGGTTCTATTATGGGGATTCAAATTGCCCACGGGGGACGTAAGTCTTATGGAGATGAGTTAGTTGCACCTTCTGCCATACCATTTCCGGGGGAATTGACTCCTAAAGAGCTGAGCATTGAAGAGATAGCACAAGTGGTTGCAAATTGGCAAGAGGGAGCTAGAAGATCTTTAGAAGCGGGTTTTGATATTTTGCAAATTCATGCCGCCCACGGATATTTGCTCCATGAATTTTTATCACCTTTAAGTAATGAACGAACAGATAAGTATGGCGGTTCGTTTGAAAATAGGTTAAGGCTTTTACTTGAGGTTGTGGAAGCGGTTCAAGAGGTTTGGCCAAAAACTAAGCCCCTTTCAGTACGTCTCTCCGCCGTAGATTATTTAGATGGTGGTTTGACGATTGAAGATACGGTTAAGATTAGTAAAGCGCTAAAAGATGTGGGTGTGGATTTAATTGATATCAGTACGGGTGGACTGATATCCGCGAGGATTGAGATAGGCCCTGGTTATCAAGTGCCTTTTGCGGAGATAGTCAAGAAAGAAGCGGACATTCCCACGATTGCAGTTGGTCTTATTACACAGCCGGAGTTGGTTCAAGAAATTATTTTCAATGAAAGAGCCGACTTTGTCGCCCTCGGCCGAGAGCTTTTGCGCAATCCGTTTTGGGTATTACAGGCAAACCATGATAAAGAACTATGGCCATGGCAGTACGAAAGGGCTATTCTAAAGTAGAGAAATGCCTCTGTAGATTAAATCTACGGAGGCATTATTTATTTTTAGGTGCCGGATCCTTAAGCTCCGGTAGGGCGCCACCTGCTACTGACCATAGATATAGGCTTGCAACTGTTCCATAAGGTGAGTATCTTCGTTTGTACTCTTTAAAAAGTTCGCGCGTAATCTTTTTATGACTATAAAGCATGCGCATACCTCTTTGAATTGCTAAGTCACCAAAGGAAACCACATCGGGTCTTTGCATGGAAAAGGTTAAAAGCATTTCTGCCGTCCAAATTCCCACCCCTTTGAACTTCGTTAGCTCTTTGATCACTTCTTCGTCGGGCATTTCTGCTAATGATTGTAAGTTCACTTCTTTATTTAAAATTGCAGATGTAATACCCGAAATATAGCCCGCTTTACGCATGGAAATACCGCAAGCTTGAATTGTCTCAATGTCTACCTTATTTAATGTTTCAGGTGTGAAGGGTTGAAACCGTTCTTGCATTCGTTTCCAGACGGTAAGTTGCGCTTTAGTGGAAATTTGTTGCCCAACAATAGAATTAATCAATGAGGAAAAAAGGTCGGGGTTAACTTCTCGCTTAATAAGTCCTACGCGCTCAATGGCAGCACCCAGCCGTTGATCTTTTCTTTTTAAATGCTCCATTTCTTTATTTCCATAAACAAAATATATTTGGTTAGACATGTGAATTCTCCAGATCAAGCAAAAATCTCTTTGTTTCTAAACCCCCGCCGTATCCCACCAGTCCTTTTTGCCCAACCACTCTATGGCAGGGGATTATTATGGAAACAGGATTACAATTATTGGCAAGACCCACTGCCCTTGCCGCTTTAGGATTACCGATTTGTTCGGCAATATCTTTATATGTCCGTGTTTCTCCATAGGGAATAACGCTTAAGGCATGCCAGACATTTCTTTGAAATTCGGTACCTTTTAGGTTTAGCGGTAGATCAAACTCTTTTAGTTTTCCCGTAAAGTACGCATCCAGTTGTTTGCTGGTCTCTTTTAACAAAGGTGTTTCCGTTGTTTCGCGATCCTTTAGATCATAATGGCGGGTATTGAAGGCAAGTAGCGTTAGTTTTTCTTCTTCTTCACCGAGCCACAATACGCCTATGGGTGATGAATGGGGGAGTAACTTTTGCATATTAAATGAACCGCCTTTCATGGGTTATTCTTGTTTTAGTATACCATCACTTTAGAATTATGCCCAGAAATATAGTGAAAAGGTTTAAAGGGACAAAAAAGCACCGTCCTTTAAAAGGGCGGTGCCTGTAAGGTTAAAGATTAATTAATGGAATTAACCGAAAGCAATCCTGCAGATGAACTAGCTGTACTCTGGGTATTTCCTAGATCATCTACATCGGGGATAAAGATGTATGGCTCAACAATCTTCCATTGCTTATTTACTTTAGTTAGCGTAAAATCTACCGGAACAGTGGTGCCTGGTATCACTTCACCCTTTTCAAAGCCTTTCCAGTTCATAACGGCATCTTTGATAATAGCTATATCATCTTCGATAAAGATGGTGGTATTTTCGTAGTTAAATTTCTGCTTAAATACTCTAAAGTCACGTGCTTCGTATTCTTTAGCAATGATTCTACACACATTGACAACATCGGCTTCCCCAAACTCCTCTCCGTCTACTATTAAGGGATAAGCGTATAGCTTACTTATTTTTTCACCATCTAACTTCATTGAGTCCTTAGCCACTTTGGTGAGGAATTTTTTCACCTCGAATTCTGCGCTAGTGTCTTTTAGAATCTTACATCCGCTGAGAAAAACACTCATAACCAATAATAAGACCACAGGAATAAGATGTTTCTTATTTAGTTTCACCTTGATTAACCCCCAGTTATGTTCTTTTACCGATCTATTCCTATATATTCTTTTAAAATGTGGAAAAACCTTCAAAAATCATCCCATATGTTGGGCAATTTTGCTAAATTATAGTTAAACGATCTATCTTCATGTATAAAAGTGAATGCGGAGACTATTTTAGGGGATCGGCGAGTCACAGAAATAAGCACAAAGTAATTGTTATTTTATGAACAATGTTTATTCTGTCGAAATATATTAAATTAAATATATCTAATTATAAAGAAAAAGAAGGGAAGGTGCTTTAAAGGAAGAAATAATAACTTAATCTTTCGCGGGGAGGGAGGGTAACACAATGGCAATACATCGGGAGGAAATTCGCCATTTTGCCGGTCCCGGAGTAGCTTTGGGAGCAGCCGTGGGCGTCTTATTTAGTATCCTTTTGGGAAAAAGTACTGCTTTAGGTATACTAATAGGCGCTGCTTTGGGTTTTATTATTGGGGCAAGCATAGATGCGGTTAAAGCCCGTTGATTTAATGCAAAAGTTGAATTTAAATTTCTTTTTGCCAAGGCACATGGGTAAAATTCGGTAAAGACGGAGGCAGATTTGAATGATGAATCTTAATGACGTAGCTAGACCGCGATTAGCACCCATACTAGATCCTGATTATATTCCTGCAAAGTTATGGAATGATGCTTTTGTGCGTGCTGTGCGAGATACGGATAAAGCTATTCCTTTTACCATTGCATTAGAGCGCAATGATAATCAGGTCGCGGTTTTTGAAACTGAGATTTTTCCTTCTGGCATAAAGGAAGAATGGGATCGTGCTAACTTCTTTTATGTGGAGCGTCTTGTAAAGTGTTTGCTTTGGGCAAAAGGCGGTTGGAAGATTACGGTAGGTGGATGCAAGTCAGTGGGAGAAAGACTGAAGCAGGCATATGAATCAGGTGGGATGCGTAAATTTGACGCTGATTTTATGACCCGGGTTTATGAAAAGGATTTCACAGTCGTTACTTGTGATTACGATCAGGTTCCCCAAGCAAACGAAAGAACACAAGCAATAGGTGGTTATTTAGATGGTTGCCGTATTGGATTTGATGCCGGAGGAAGTGATCGGAAAGTATCTGCCGTAATGGATGGCGAGGTATTATTTAGTGATGAAACCGTTTGGCATCCGAAAATTACAGAAAATCCGGATTATCATTTTGAAGGAATTTTGGATTCTCTAAAAAGGGCCGCGGAACATTTACCAAGGGTTGATGCAATTGGTGTGAGTTCAGCGGGGATTTACATTAATAATCGCACAATGGTTGCGTCCCTTTTCTTAAAAGTGCCTCAGAATCTTTTTAATGAAAAGGTTAAGGATATCTACCCTCGCGCAGCTAAAGCCATGGGGGATGTACCAATTGTAGTAGTAAATGATGGTGATGTAACAGCCTTGGCCGGAGCCGCATCTTTGAAGGATACTAACATCTTAGGAATTGCCATGGGTACAAGTGAAGCAGTGGGTTATGTTAATCGTGAGGGTCATCTCACCGGTTGGTTAAATGAGTTGGCTTTTATGCCTGTGGATTATAATCCTAATTCGATGATTGATGAATGGTCCGGAGATTATGGTTGCGGTGTGAAGTATTTTTCGCAAGATTCCGTAATTAAATTGGCACCGGCGGCCGGTATTGATCTAGATGAAAGTTTTTCACCGGCAGAAAAGTTGACAGTTGTGCAAAAGCATTTGGCTGAAGGGCACGAAGGTGCGAAACAGATTTTTGAAAGCATGGGTTATTATTTAGGCTATGCCATTGCGCATTATGCAGACTTTTACGATATTAAGCATGTGCTCATTTTAGGAAGGGTAACCTCGGGTCAAGGGGGAACATTGATGCTTGAAAAAGCCCGCGAAGTATTGGATGTGGAGTTCCCTGACTTGGCTAAAATAAAACTCAGTTTACCGGACGAAAGCGATCGTAGGGTTGGTCAATCAATAGCCGCTGCGGGATTGCCGGAAATTAAATAGCTAGGATAAAGAATAAACGGGTTACAGCATTAGCTGTAGCCCGCTTTTAAACTTTAGAAGAAGCTTATTTCTAACCAATAGGCCAAAACCCCCACAATTAATGCGGGAATTGTGTTCAATATGGTGGCCCAAAGTGCAGAGCGCTTGTGGATGGCAATTAGGGGGAATAAAGCATCTCCATCCTGGGAGATTGCATTAGCTAGAAGAGCTGCAAAAGGCACTAATCCTCTGGTGTACAGCGTCACAAAAATAATCTGCGGTCCACAGCCTGGAATAATTCCAATTAAAACCCCTATAATAACCGCCATAATTCCCGTTTGGGATAAGAATCCCGTTATCAAGGTTTCGCCTGCGAGATAATTTCCTGATCCTAAAAACAAGACAAAAAGCTCATAAGCAAGGTAAGCAACAAAGACCCAAGATCCTACAAAAGCAGTTTCTTGTGCATTGTGCACAAAAGTTTCTTTTATACTGGCTAGCTTCATTTCTGTTTCTTCGTGGGTATCGTCACCGAGGAACTTTTTACTAAAAATCATCATTAAGATAGAGACGATGGTGCCTAAGGTTCCAAATATGGTGCCAAGATTGGGTATGCCCATGGTATTTATATCAACTTGAAATAGATCGAGTATGCCCAAAACAAGTCCGAAGGAAATGATCATCCAAAAGATAATATACCCCCCGTGTGTTGCTTTGTATCCCAGGGTATCTACTGGCTGGTGCCCTTTGCTTTTATGGTGCAGAATTAGATCAATGTGATCCCCCTCCGCATGACCAATATGGGGCCAGTCTTGATCATCTATTCCCGTTTCTCCATGTAAGATGCTATGATCCATTGCATCGTGCTTGCCTTTAAGATCATTTTTAGCTTTTTTCATTTCTCTGAAATGTTCTAACAATCTATCACCTATGGGGAAAAGGTCTACTATATATCCGGTTATAACTGCCGCAATGAAGGAGAATATTGATACTAAAATGTATTCTTTAGGCATTACTGTCATTAAGACAAATGCCGAATCACCCATGGTGGCAATTAAAGTGGCCACCACCGTTCCGAAACTTACGGAACCTCTTGGGAATAAAGGCATCACAAAAATGGCACCACCGCAACCGGGTGTTAATCCTAGAAACGATCCTATCACGGGTTGTAGCTTTTTGGAATTTTCAATTTTTTTGACTAGCCTACCTGATAAAAGATAGTCTATATACCCGAATATCAGAAGGACTGCCCCTACGAACACTGTAACCTGTATGAATGCATTTTCAGCACTGAAGATTATTAAGCGTATTATTTCTTTTAGCACATTTTCACCAACTTTATTTAGCAACAGCCTTACCCCATACATCGGTAAGGCTGTCTATGGAATTAAAAGTTTATTTTTCATCATTTAATAAGGATTGAACTTGATCAACCACGCCCTGCGAAGTTAGTTTTGCGATTTGCTCCCAAAAGCTTGATGTGGTGTTACCAATAAATTCACTAATGATTTTTGTGCCGGAACTATTCCAAACAGTCAATTTGGGGCGTTCTCCTTGAGCCCGAAGTCGTACAAAAAAGTCACCGGCCTTAAACATGGTGTTCATTTTTATTACCTCCCCTCATTATATTTTAAATACCCTTTTCTCTCGGTAAAATCCTGCAAGAATTGATTTTTTGTTGGTATATGATCTCTTTCGTACGGAATTTTCGAATTTGGTCTTTCCCAAAGGCATAGAGATCTGATATAACTATGTTTATAGGGTTCGGAAGGGAAGATAAAAATGTTGCAAGAAATAGGAAAAGCTACATTCTTAATTTTCTTGGCGGAAATGGGAGATAAGACTCAGATTTTAGCCATGGCTTTTGCATTACAATACTCTGTACGCCAAGTTCTTTCCGGTGTTGCTATTGGTTCACTATTTAATCACGGTTTAGCTGTAATTATTGGTGCATATCTAGCTCACTTGATTCCTTTTGGTACGATTAAATTTGGTTCAGCCATATTATTTTTAGGCTTTGGGCTTTGGACTTTACTCGGGCAAGAAGATGAGCTAGAAAAAAGCAATGAATCTTCCGGGCATCCTATTTTAGTTGTAGCCCTGGCATTCTTCTTAGGAGAGTTGGGTGATAAGACCCAACTCACTGCAATTGCTTTAGCCACCGATGCCAGTTCGCCCCTGAATATATTAATGGGAACAGTATTGGGTATGGTGCTTACTAGTTTGGTTGGAATCGTTGTTGGACTGAAACTTGGTGAGCGAATTCCCGAATTTATTCTCAAGGTAATTTCCGGCACAGTATTTATTGCTTTCGGATTAATTAATTTGACCCAGACTATACCATCTTCCGCTTTAACAGAAAGTCAGTTAATGTTTTTGGTGATAATTTTAGCCGCAATAATTACAATTATTGTCATTCCCCCGCTAACGAGGCAACGTAGGGCAACCACTGAAGTTGGTCAGCTCAGAAAAGTTGCTCGAGCATTGCATCGGCTGGAACAAGTCCTAAATGATTTGTGCCTCGGCGACACTAGATGCCGTCAGAAGAAGTGTCCTCTAGGTTACTGCAAAAGTTTGATTAGACAAGAATTAAACGGTTTTTCCTCCGTTAAGAGGGAACGTAGCGTGATTAAACCTTATATTAAGATGGACCAACATTTTGACCAAGCGAAGGTCGGAGAAGTTTTAGAATATCTCGAGGAAATAGAGTTAAACCCCATCGTTTATAATGAACTCAAGGCAAATTTAGAAAAGTTGCTGGAAAGTGCTTAATCTTCACCTAAGATTCTGATTTCCGGCTCTAATTCTACTGAAAATTGCTCAAGGATCTCTTTTTGGATGATGGAAATTAATTTCAAAAAGTCGCAGGCCCTACTTTCACCGGTCTTAATTAAGAAGCCACCATGTTTACAAGAGACTTCGGCACCGCCAACACGAAGACCTTTAAGCCCGGCTTTTTCGATTAAAGGTCCTACATAATGACCTGTAGGGCGTTTAAAGGTGCTACCGGCACTGGGGTATTCCACGGGTTGCTTGCTACGTCTTTGTGTTTGTAGATCGTTCATTTTTTCTAATATTATAGATTTATTAGTCGGCAGTAATTCTAAAACTACTTGGGAAACGATGGTCATGTGTTGTTCTTTTTGGATGCGACTGGAACGATAGGAAAAGGAGAAGTCTTCTTTACACCAACGTCCGACCTCACCGTTTTGAACAAATTCGATTTCGTGAATTAATGGTCCAATTTCTCCTCCATAGGCCCCCGCATTCATGAACGCCGCTCCTCCAAGACCCCCCGGTATACCAACGGCAAATTCTAACCCACTTAAGTTATGATGTAATGCCAATTTACTTATGGAGCTGAACAAGCATCCAGTTGTGGCAGTGAGAAAATTTGATTTTACCTTTGCCTTCGCGAAGGGTTCGGCCAGGCGCATGACTACGCCTCTAATTCCTCCATCACGAATTAGGAGATTTGTACCATACCCTATAATCGTTAAAGGAAGATTTTTATCTAAAGCAAAGCGTTGGGCTAAGATAATTTCATCAACATTTGAGGGCTGAATAAAATAATCGGCTGGTCCTCCAACACCTAGCGAAGTGACTTGCGCCAACGAAAAATTCCTTTGAAACATTCCAACGCCTCCCAGAATAACTTTGGTTCTATCATAACATAAAACCCTACCTTGGTCTGTTTTGTTTAATAAAATTACTTGGGTGTAGCCAAAACTTTTTCACCATTGCACTATCCCACGCTACGCCATTTGTTCTAGGCCAGGCATTTTCAGGTAGGTCTTCTTTGCGAATTTCAAAATGTAAATGCGCGGTAAATCGATTATTTGGTCCTCGACCAACAGTACCGATTATTTGGCGCCTACCCACAATTTCGCCCTTTTGTACATCTCTTCGGTCTAAGTGCGCGTATTGTGACCAAACATATTCGTGGTTTGAAAGGGCATGTTTTATAAGAATTACATTGCCCAGGGCCGTGTTCCATCCGGAAAAGACAACTTCTCCGTTGGCAATTGCATAAACCGGTTTCCCTTGATCGGCGTTACCAACCCCCGGAATATTCCAATCTTCGCCGGGGTGAAAAGAGTTACTTGTGACACTCCAATCTAGAAATTTGTAGCCCGTCACACCCCAGCCTTTACCATTCCGGTCACCCACGGGAAAGTCAAATCCATCGACTAACCATTGTGGGGCAATTGCCTCAGGCTTGGTGTTATCATAGTCCAGACGCGGTAAGCATCCTGTGATAAGAAGACTAATTAGAAAAAAGAAAAGAATTTTTGAAAAGTTCTTAGTCAAATAAATGCCTCCTTTTTAGTGTGGGTATATTATAGAATAAAAGGAGATATTCAGCACGAATGGAATTTGCTGGAGGGAATAGGTACTTAACAGAGAACTAATTCTATGGTTAGGAGGGACCCTATGCGAAAACATATCTTAGTTGTTTTAATTGGTTTATTTATGTTGATGACTATGGGGATTGAAGTGTTTGCAAGCCAACGCGTGGTTCACCTTGGACCGGGGCAAAAATTAAGTCTCGATTTGCAGTTAAGTAGTGGCGATACATGCACCATTGCTTTGCAAATGAGAACAGATATGCAAGACTCGAATGTCATTATTAATCTTTATGCTTTGAATAAAAATAATGAACTAATTGAATTTGGTGAAGATGTATTTCCCCTGGATCGAAGGGATTATTGGACCGAATTAAATCTGGGAGAAGTTGAGGTTCCCGAAGATGTTTTGAGTTTGTCGATGTCATTAAGTGCCGACAAGGATGGTCTCTATTGGTGGAGGGATCTAAACGTTTTCTCGGATTCTGCCGGTAGTGTTGGTATTTGGAATCAAAGGATCGATGAAGCAAATACTATTTATACGGGTCTTGTGATAGATGCCCGCCACCTACCTTTAAAAAAAGGAATTACACCGAAGGTGTATAGTAGGGCCGGTCAATTACTTTACGGGGGAGCCGTAGTATCACAAGCGTTTTTACAGGAATATGGGATGGTGGCCTATGGGGAAGAGTTAGACGAGGATCTTTTAAAAAGAATTGAATTTGATGGACCGCGTCCATATTCGTTACCATTAATCATCAAACCTGTGGAATTAAAAGATGCTTCTCAAACAGGGGTAGTGATAAGTGAAACTGATACCATGAGGGTGTTACAAGCACTGGTGCAATATGACTTCTTTGCCCGTTATGCAGTTATCTTTTTAATAGACGAAAATTTCGAAGAGCGTCAAGCCGAACTTGAAAGACAACGCCAAGCCGAGCTTGAAGCCGAACTTGAAAGACAACGCCAAGCCGAGCTTGAGGCCGAACTTGAAAGACAACGCCAAGCCGAGCTTGAAGCGGAACTTGAAGTACAGGAAAAGGATTGGTTTTTGAAAGATACAAATGAACAGACACAAGAAGAAATTTTTGAGGTATTCGAGGAAATTGATAAAGAGGAATAGATTATTGCTAGCTTTTCTTTAGATTTAGTGCTAAAGTTAGGTGTGCAAGTAATATTATGAGACTGTATATGGAGGGGTACTAGTGCTTAGACAACGCACAAGAACAAATATTAGTATAGTATTGGTCATGGCTCTCTTATTAGTAACAGGCGTGGTTTGGTCTATGGGTAAAACTAGTGATGGTATGAAGGATGGAACTTATGTTGGTCAAGGGGAGGGTTTTAACGGTCTTGTGATTGTTGATTTAACCATTGATGGTGGGAAAATTGCCGACCTTCAAATAAGACCACATGAAGAGACACCATTTATTGCTGACCCCGCACTTAAAACTCTTAAGGACAGTATTTTGGCAACTCAAAGTACGGATGTGGACATTGTATCCGGGGCAACTTTCACAAGTAAGGCCTTAATCAAGGCTGTGGATCAGGCTTTACAAAAGGCTTCTGCCAGCTTTAAAGATGGCGTTCACACCGCAACCGTCGATGGATTTGGCGGCCCGCTAAAGGTGGAAGTGACTGTCTCGGGAGGTTCCATTACCAGTGTAGTGGTGGTAGAACAAGATGAAACCCCGTTTATTGCTAAAAGGCCTCTAGAAGAAATTCCCATGGCCATAGTAGAAGCTCAATCGTGGGATGTGGATGCTATTAGTGGTGCTACCGTAACAAG
The DNA here is from genome assembly GCA_012838515.1 of Natronincola sp. Classification (GTDB taxonomy): domain Bacteria; phylum Bacillota; class Limnochordia; order Darwinibacteriales; family Darwinibacteriaceae; genus DUPA01. The sequence continues at coordinate 22,458 of DUPA01000198.1, forward strand.
CGAGGCCATAATGCAGGCAGTTGAATTGGCATTATCAAATTAAATAGAAGAATGTGCCCCCTTGATGATATGTGTTTCTTAAATAAGGGGGCTTTTTCGCGCAATAAAATGGGCTGGTTCTTTAACGACCCGTATGGTAGAATAAGTATGTATTTTATGTAAATATAAAGAATAGTGGAGAAGAGGTTGATGAGATGAGCAGAGAAACGACAATGGTTGAAGGATTTTTTGGGGAATTCGGTGGTCAATATGTTCCGGATGATTTAAAAAAAGCGTTAAATCATGTGGCTGAATATTATGAACAAATTCGGAAAGATCCTGAGTTTCAAAGGGAATTAGAGTATTACTTAAGTAAGTATGTAGGTCGCCCTAGTCCTTTATATTTTGCCGAAAGACTAAGCGAGGAGCTTGGTGGGGCTAAAATTTATCTTAAAAGGGAAGATTTGAACCACACAGGGTCGCATAAGATTAATAATGTACTCGGCCAAGCACTTATGGCCCGAAGAATGGGTGTTAAAAGGATTATTGCCGAAACAGGTGCCGGACAACACGGGGTTGCAACGGCAACTGCGTGTGCCCTTTTGGATATGGACTGCACAGTTTATATGGGTAGGGAAGATATGGCTCGCCAAGAGCTAAATGTTTTTCGCATGGAGTTGTTAGGAGCAAAGGTTCAGGGAGTGGATAGAGGCTTAAAAACGCTAAAGGATGCGGTAGACGCTGCCCTAGAGGACTTTGCTCAGAATTTCACTAATACTTATTACTTACTGGGTTCTGCTGTGGGTCCTTATCCTTACCCGCAGATGGTTAGAGACTTTCAATCGGTGATAGGCAAGGAAGCCAAAGCACAAATTCTAGAAGATGAGGGTCGCCTCCCAGATTACGTTGTAGCCTGCGTGGGTGGCGGTAGTAATGCTATTGGTCTTTTTGCCCCCTTTTATGATGATAAAGATGTTCAAATGGTAGGTTGCGAACCAGGTGGAACGGGAAAAGAAATGGGTGACAATGCCGCTTCTGTTAGTTACGGCGCCCCCGCAGTCTTACACGGTTTCCGCTGCTACGCCATTGTTGACGAATCCGGTGAGGCAGGACCTACAAGTTCGATAGCTGCCGGCCTTGATTACCCGGGCGTCGGACCGGAACACAGCTTCTACCATGCTTCCGGTCGTGCCAAGTACGTACCTGTAAGTGACGATGAGGCTTTAGAGGCTTTCCAAGTTTTATCAAAAACGGAGGGCATTATTCCGGCATTCGAGAGTGCACACGCGGTTGCGCAGGCTCTTAAGTTGGCTCCTACTTTAGAATCGAATCAAATAATTATCGTAAATATCTCAGGTCGCGGAGATAAAGATGCATCACAAGCTTTACGAATTCTCAAAAGCAGATAAAATTGTCTAAGGGTCTCTTTAAGAAAGAGGCCCTTTATTTATTTTTATTTTGGTAATACTAGCTATATGTACGAAAGGAGCCAGTATATATGCCAAGTTTATCGGATATGCAAATGGTAGGGGAAACTTGTAGTGCTTATGAGGTCGAGGAGCATGATGCGGAAAGAAGTTGCGCAAGCTGCATTCATTGGAAGGGCGAAGACGAAACCTGCGAATTGGACATTTTTTGGGAACAACTTACAAGTCTGGATCAAACTTAGTTAAAGTCCTCGGGAAACCGAGGACTTTTCTATTCTGGAAAACACTAAGAAAAAGGTGTATTATTAACTAGAGGGTCAAAGGAGTTCGCAATAAAGTAAAAAACGATCCAGCAAGGCTGAATCGCTTCATTTACAAAAATGGCGGAACCGACGAGACTCGAACTCGCGATCTTCGGCGTGACAGGCCGACGTGTTAACCAACTA
>DUPA01000016.1 GCA_012838515.1 Natronincola sp.
AATAAATAATAAAACAACTGTAGCAGTGTGTGTTTTCTTTCGTTCTTTAGTCATTACTAATACATCCTTTCTGACATAAGAGAGTGGGCTGGCCTTCCTAATCCGGCGTGAGACCTTAGGAAAGCAAAGCCATACTCGTAGTTATTACGCTTATCTAAACCTAGTGATTATTTACCCGAATGGTAAAAAGTAAATCCTAAGTGTTAGCCCAGGATTTACCCAAGCACCTCCCTAGCAATATTAACTGCTTCTCTAGCATCTTTGCCGTAATAGTCAGCTTTAATCATCTTAGCGTAGTCTTCGTTTAGAACGGCGCCGCCAACCATCACCTTACAATCAAGGTTTTCCTTCTTTAAAGCCAAAATAGCTTCTTCCATATGTTTAACAGTAGTAGTCATCAGGGCACTTAAACCCACTAACTTAACTTGATGTTTTTTGGCTTCTTCAACTATCAACTCTTTAGGAACATTTTTCCCTAGATCAATTACTTCGTAATTATAGTTTTCTAAAAGCACCTTCACGATGTTCTTCCCAATATCATGCACATCACCCTCAACAGTGGCAAGAACAATTTTTCCTTTAGATATTTCTTCATTCCCTTGGGCTGTTAAGGCTTCTTTAATTACCTCAAAGGACTCTTTTACTGTTTCTGCCGAACGAATTAGTTGAGGTAAGAAGATGACCCCTTTTTCATACCTTTCCCCCATGACATCAAGGGCAGGTACAATGTATTCGTTTACCACTTCTAAAGCTTCATATTTGCTTAAAAGTAGTTTAGTGGCCTCTTTAGCATCATCTTTCATACCTTGTAAAATGATCTTATATAGGTCCTTTTCCTTTGCAGTTTGTGCTTCCATTGCCGTTTTATTTTCTTGCTTTTGTCCATCATAAGCAGCCAAATACTCCTCGGCACCTTTATCTTCATTCCATAAAACCCGCGAAGCTCTGACCGTATCCATCATATCTTTGTTCAGGGGATCAATAATAGGAAGGTCCAAACCCGCATATATACTTGCTGCCAAGAAGGTTTTATTAACCAGCCCCCTATTAGGAAGTCCAAAAGAAACATTTGACACACCAAGCACAGTCTTAACACCTAAACGCTCTTTGACCATTTGTAGGGCTTTAAGAGTTTCTTTAACCCCTTCTTGCTGAGCCGCGGCCGTTAAAGTGAGACAGTCTATAAAGATATCTTCTCTGGCAATACCGTACTCTTCGGCCCTTTTCACTATTTTTTCTGCAATGGCAAACCTTCCTTCAGCAGTTTCAGGTATACCCTTTTCATCTAAAGTGAGACCTAAGACTGCCGCCCCATATTTTTTTACTAAAGGTAAGATGCTTTCGAGGCTTTCTTCTTCCCCATTAACCGAGTTTACCAACGCTTTTCCATTATATATTCTTAGACCTTGTTCTATAACTTTGGGATCTGTTGAGTCTATTTGTAAGGGAACATCTAAAATAGCTTGAATCTCCTTAATTACTTTAACCATGGTTTCCGCTTCATTAATCTCAGGCAAACCCACATTAACATCTAAAACTTCTGCACCGGCATCCACTTGGGAGATTGCTTCTTTTAAAATGTAATCTAGATCGCCCTTAACTAAAGCTTCTTTAAAACGCTTTTTACCTGTGGGATTAATCCTCTCGCCGATCACTTTAATCCCGTCGATCATCACCACACCGGTGGGAGTACAAATGGCACTATATTTTGGCACTTCCCTAACTTTAGGATCTACGTCTTTCACGCTATTGGCTAAAACCTCAATATGTTCTGCCGTTGTACCACAACAACCCCCAATTAAACGTACACCTTTTTCCACGAACTTTCGCGCATAAGCGGCATATCTTTCCGGTGCAAAGTTAAAGACTGTTTCTCCACTAACTATTGTTGGTAAACCGGCATTAGCTTGCACCAAGACAGGAATTCTGGCGTAACTGAGCACTTCATCAACGATTGCTTCTAACTCTTTTGGGCCCAAAGAACAATTAACACCTAGCGCATCAACGCCCAAACCTTGTAAAACCATTACCATTGACGGAATACTGCAACCTGTAAAGGTTCTCCCATCTTCTTCAAAGCTCATGGTACACAGAACAGGTAAATCAGAGTTTTCCTTCACTGCTAAAACAGCCGCTTTGGTCTCATAGAGATCGGTCATTGTTTCGATTAAAAATAGGTCAACCCCGTTTTTCACACCTGCAATTACTTGCTCTTTAAATAAGTTGTAAGCCTCGGTAAACGTTAAAGTTCCCATGGGTTCTAAAAGTTCTCCCAAAGGACCCATATCTAACGCTATGTATGTATCGTTGTTAAACCTTGCCTTCTTTGCGTTTTCAACCGCGGCTTGAATGATTGTATCTACAGATTGACCCGAATCTTTAAGCTTTAAAGCATTGGCACCGAAAGTATTGGTTGTTATAACCTTGGCACCTGCCTTGAGATAATCCTTATGGATCTCAATGATCAGATCGGGTTTTTCTATATTAAGTAATTCCGGTAAATCACCTGCTTTTAAACCCTTACTTTGGAGCATGGTACCCATGGCTCCATCAAAGATAACAAGTCCATTCTTTAGATATTCTCTAAAGTCCACAGCTCACATCCCCCTTCTTGAAGCTACAAGTTGCAAAATTAGTACAATTAGCGCAAGATCTTGCTCGTAACTTGCGCTTAATATCAATTACACCGGCAATGGCCGTTACTGATTTACGCGGTATTAAGATATTTGTGGAAGTAGCGGTCAAACCAATGTTTTTACTCGCATCCAAAGTAGCAAGAAAAGCACCTTGAACACTAATGGGTAAATCACCATAACCGGGACTATACCTAAAGGTCAATTTCCTATTTTCTTTAGCAAGCTCGGCCTCCAGATCTTCACAAAGGTCATCACAATCTCCTTCAATTGTTGCAGTTGCACAAGCATCTAAAATTAAGGCTTTAGTCAGATCAACTTTTTCATAGTATCTGATCCTTTTGTCCACCTCATGACCTAAAGTAACCGCCATTAAAAGGGCGGATTTAGAGTTTTTCAAATGCTCTTTAATGTCTTTTCCCGGTAGCTTAAAATTACTTTGCACAAAGCCTACTTCATCATTTTCCTGAACTAAATCCATAAATTTATAGGTGATTTTAGTCTGTTTAATTTCCTTAATTTCTTTTAAGGCATTAACTAATTGCCCTTCGGTTATTTCGTCTATTTGTTGATCTTTATAACCAAGGTATCTCAATACTTCTGACCTTAGTTTCCTTTCCTTATCCATGGGCGTACACCACCTCTAAATACCAAGTTTAGATTTGATTTAATTAAAAGTACAAAGCAAAAATTAAATTACCGCTTTTCTTCATATAATAGGTCGTTTGAAAAAAGTTCATTATATCTTAGCTGCGATCTATAAAATGCAGCGGGATCCTCGGATATAAACTGTTTCTTAATCTCATCACTAAGAGATTCATTTTGTTTTATAAGCGCTGGATGAGTATATGCATAAAAATATGAGCGTTTCTCCCAAACCGACTGCACACTAGTGGGATAACTAAATATTCTACCGTTACTAGTAAAATAATTCGCTTTCTTACCGAGTTTGAGACGCTCAAAATAGTTTTTCGCAAATCGTTTAGACTGCTGATAAAAATGACCAGAACCACAAACTACTAATACTTTTAGATCGGAATTGATTAAATCAAGCTTAGTCTTTATTTTAGAGAAAATCATATCATCCCGCTTATCATTTGTGGTGTTTGCCTTACTATCGTTGTCCACCACCCACCAATCTATCATCTCCACAGGAATATTATTATCTTTTGAATAGGCGTAGATAAGGGCCATGTCAATTGGACCATCCACTACACCCCATTCTTCAAAGGTCTCTTCCCGTGCTTCAATAAAGATTATATCTGGCTGTAAATTCTCTACCACGTTTAATAAATCTTCCATGGAATAATTTACCCATTTATTAAAGTGCATAGAATGAAATGTCCCCAAGAGATACACTTCTTGCCCGGATGGAGCCTTGTATATGCTTATAAGAGAATTTTTGTTTATGTAGCGATTCCAAAGGGAACCGAAAATAATAACTACTACGATCAAAACTGCTAATATAATCCTGAAAATTATACTTTTCTTCCATTTTGTTTTTAAAACCTTTTGACTCATTTGGACTCCACCCCAGTCTTGTTTGTAAATAAAAATAAAAACACCTCTTAAAGATAAGAAGTGTCTACAAATTTACAAACATTCTTCTTATCTTTCAGCCTTAATAGCTGCAGGAATTGGCACATTTCTAGCCAAACGCCAGTTGTTGCCGGGTTTCACAGGGCCTGTCCCTCCACCACTCTCGATAAGCTATATTAAATTAGAATAATTATAAGTAGAGTGGAAGCATTTGTCAATAGAATTAGGCGTGCACGTCTTTGCTTTCCTTTTTTTCTCTAATAGCATCTCTTAAAGTGACATAAACAATATAACTAACACCCCAGCCGAAAAGCCAAGCAACTCCCGTTGCAACTAGGCTAAATAGACTTGGGTACACCAAATTAAATGGGGTAATATCAAATACACCCAAAAGAATATGGGTCAACAAGAAAGCCGGAAAAAAAGTTATCAAAAAGGTTCTAATCTTTGCCAACCTTTCTCTTCCTCTCATTAATCTGTGAGTATGCCTTTTCTATGATCTAGTCCCACCAGTTCTCCCACTGGTACGGTAAATAGAATTCCTGTTCCGGGATCTTTTAAGTTACCTGCTTTGACTAAAGCCGCAACAAGGCTATCTTTTTGCTCCTGAGACGTGAGGA
>DUPA01000199.1 GCA_012838515.1 Natronincola sp.
AAAACCAAACGGGGAGGCGAAGGATCACTCATTACACCTACAACCTGTACACCTTGTCCCAATGAGCCTTTTTGCCCTGTTCCCAAAGGGCTTTGCATATTTCCATGCATACTTTTGTCCAAAAGCGGGGCAAAAACAGGAACTTGACGCCGATAAGGACCACCATCCTGGGAGCGCGTTGTGTTAGCATTGGCTAGATTATTTGCAATAGTATCCATGCGTAAACGCTCGGCGGTCAATCCCGATGCAGAAATACGTAACGCTTTAAATGTACTCATAATCTACCTTCTCCCTTCTCCTATAACAGTTCGTAACTGACTTAATTTTCGACTAACTGCATCAATCAAAGAATCATAATGAAGTTGATTCTCCGTTATCAAAACTTTTTCGCGATCAGGGTCTACGTTATTACCATCGTTGCGCATTACCGAACTTCGATCCTGAACTACGGAAAATAATTCTGTCTTTTTTAGGGAGTTTCCCGGAAGATGGCGTGCATTAGTTCTATTTAACCTGGAACCGGAGGCGCGATTTAGTTCGGCTTTAAACTGTCCGGTCACCGTCACATCAGATCTTTTAAATCCGGGGGTGTTAAGGTTCGCTAAATTATTACTAAGAACAGTATGGCGCAACAAAGATTTATCGAGACCAACACCTAATTTATTAACTACTTTAAACAGAGTTGCCACCTCCAAGCCAAATGTGATGTTTTTGTTAATTATTGCCTTTCAAGGTATTTCGCCATAAAAAAACAAAGTCCTGCTCAAAACCTTAAGAAAGAAAAATAAGGGAGAGAAATTTAACTTCTCCCTTAAAAATGGGCAATACGTAACATATTTTTAGTAAAACACATGGTTTTTTCCTTGCACTGTTTTACCACTAAACCTACAACGCTAGAGAATATAACGAGCTAAGTCTTTATCTTGGGAAATATCTGCTAATTTAGTAATCACATAGTCCCTATCCACCACAATCTTTTCGTTGGATGATGATTGAAAACTAACTTCCTCAAGTAAACGTTCTAATACAGTATGAAGACGTCTAGCACCTATATTCTCTGTGCTACGGTTTACATCCTCTGCTATTTTAGCAATGGCCAAGATGCCATCATCTGTAAACTTCACGTCTATTCCTTCAGTACCCAAAAGGGCAATGTACTGCCTTGTTAATGAATTATAGGGCTCAACTAAGATCCTCGCAAATTCCTCTGCACGTAGACTTTCCAAATTAACTCTTATGGGAAAACGCCCCTGTAGTTCCGGAATAAGGTCTGCCGGCTGGGATACATGAAAGGCACCTGCTGCAATAAATAAAACATAATCAGTTCGTACAGGTCCGGCTTTTGTCATTACCGTTGAACCTTCAATTATGGGTAAGATATCCCTTTGGACTCCTTCTCTTGATACATCCGGCCCAGTTTGAGATGTTCCGGTAATCTTATCAATTTCATCAATAAATACTATACCGGATTCCTCCGCTAAAGACACCGCTTCCGCCATGACCGCATCCATATCCAATAGTTTCATTGCCTCCTGTTGCAATATTACACTTCTGGCTTCACGAACCGTCATTGTGCGTAGTTGAGTCTTTTTCGGTATAAGATCACCAAGCATATCTTTGAAACTTGTTCCTAAATCATCCATGCCGGATCCGGACATCATTTCCCAAAAGCTCGGAGTTGATTGCTCTACACTAATTTTTACTTTTTCATCTTCCAACTCACCTAAACGTAATAGGCCCTTAACTTTGCGGCGTTCTTCCTCCATATCATGAACAGATTCTTGATTAGTTTGTGTTTGTTGGGAGGTTTGGCCCATCCCCCAGAGCAGTTCCATGGGGTTCATTACCTTGTCCTCTGTGGGATCGGGTACCAAAAGTCTTACTAGTCTTTCCTCGACTAAAGCTTCGGCCTTCTGCTCAACATCCTTTATTCTTTTATCTTTAACCATACGCAGGGCCGCGTCCACTAGCTCGCGAACAATTGATTCCACCTCTCTGCCCACATAACCAACTTCAGTGAACTTTGTTGCTTCAACTTTAACAAACGGTGCGTTGGCTAGGCGAGCCAGACGCCTGGCTATTTCCGTTTTGCCCACGCCCGTGGGTCCTATCATTAGAATATTCTTAGGTAGTATTTCTTCCCTTAGCTCTTCAGGCAATTGTCTACGGCGAAATCGGTTACGAAGGGCTATGGCCACTGCTCTTTTTGCCTGTTGTTGTCCGATGACATAACGATCAAGTTCGGAGACTATTTCCGGTGGTGTCAATTCCAAATATGTCGCCTCCCATATTTATCATTATAATTCCACGATCGAAATACGATCGTTAGTATAAATGCAAATTTCAGATGTAATTTTCAAAGATTCTAAGGCAATTTCCCTGGCACTTAGCGTAGAATGCTCCAACAATGCAATACCCGCTGCCATTGCGTAAGCACCGCCTGAACCAATGGCAAGCACATGTCTATCCGGTTCAATTATGTCACCGGAACCGGAGATAACTAATATATTGTCTTTATCCGCTACCAAGAGTAATGCCTCAAGCTTCCTTAAGTAACGGTCTGTTCGCCAATCTTGCCCCAACTCTACGGCAGATCTAACTAATTGGTTAGAGTGATCCTTTAGCTTCTTTTCAAATTTCTCAAAAAGAGTTATGGCGTCTCCGGCAGAACCTGCAAACCCCGCAAGAATACTTCCATCTGACAATGTTCGTACTTTGTTTGCCCCATGCTTGATTGCGGTATTTTCTCCCAAAGTAACTTGACCGTCGCCCGCCAAAGCAACTTTACCATTTTTTCGAACTGCAATAATGGTTGTCGAACGAATTCGCATAACGAACCCCCATTTCTTTTATTGCACTAAGCCCTAGGGTGGGCCCTATTATACACAGATTTTAACCGACTTGTACTCACCTTGGTATAAACCTGCGTTGTTGATAAACTTGAGTGCCCCAATAATTCCTGAATTGATCTTAGATCGGCCCCATTATCTAAAAGATGAGTTGCAAAAGTGTGACGAAATGTGTGGGGTGAAATATTTTTGTGAATCTCCAAGTGTAGGCTGTACTGTTCTAAAATATATTGAACTCCCCTAGATGAAATTCTATTTCCCCTTGAATTAACAAATAATGCTTCTTCGTCACCTTGTTTAACAAGCTTCGCACGGGAATTAGCGCAATAATATTCGATGCTCTTTAACGCATATTCACCTATGGGTACAATTCGCTCTTTGCTACCTTTTCCAAGTACTTTGATATATTCATTGGAGTAATCAACATCGCGAATATCCAATGCAACAAGCTCACTTAATCGAATTCCGGTACCGTATAGCACCTCAAATATTGCCCTGTTTCTAGTTTGTAAAACCGTGGATTTACCGGGGGCATCATCCCCTAAATATCTATAGATTTCATCCATGCTAATTATTTCGGGAATTGTCTTTTTCTGTTTAGGTGTACGAAGATTTAAAGCGAAGTCCTGCGAAGTGATATCGTTTTCATATAAGTAGCGACTAAAACCACGGATGCTTGCTATCCTTCTAGCTAAACTTGTACGGGCATAACCTTCCCGTGTAAGATAAGATAGATAGTCACGCACTAGATATTTATCAACTTCATCAAGGGTTTGCTCCCTGCCCAGTAACTCCAATTGCTCCGTCACGAACGCGAGAAAATCCCTAAGATCATTTTCGTAAGATTCTAGCGTTGCTAGGGCTAAGTTACGCTGAGAGCGCAAGTAAGCTAGGTATTTTTCTAAATCCTGCATTGGGTTCCCCCTTAAAGTGTCTCCTTATATTTAGACATGACCTCCATGGCCCTTTTGCCGTAGGCAACCTTACGGTCTCTCTTACCCCGAACGGGAGGATCCAGTGGAGGTAAGATTCCAAAGTTTGCGTTCATAGGCTGAAAATGTTCGGGATTGGCCGTGGAAATGTATCTAGCCAAGCTGCCCAATATTGTTTCTTGGGGCAACACTAACAATTCTTTCCCCTGAAAAAGCCTTGCTGCGTTTATCCCCGCCAAAAGACCCGAAGCGGTGCTTTCAACATAACCTTCCACTCCGGTTATTTGACCGGCTAAAAACAACCTCGGCTCTGATCGAAACTGAAAACTAGAATTTAAAACTCGAGGGGAGTTAATGAAAGTATTGCGGTGCATAACACCATAGCGTACGAATTCGCAATCACTTAAAGCCGGAATTAGTTGAAATACACGTTTTTGCTCTCCCCATTTCAAGCGTGTTTGACAGCCCACAAGGTTAAATAATGTTGCTTCGGTATTTTCTTTGCGTAGCTGTAAAACGGCGTATGGTCTTTTCCCCTCTTGATCTACAAGACCTACGGGCCTGAAAGGGCCATATCTAAGAGCATCTTCTCCCCTCTTAGCCATAACCTCAACGGGTAGACAACCTTCGAATACTGTCATCTCTTCTGCCTCAGTAATATCACTCGAATGCAGAGGAGCCATCTCGGCGGTAGTCAGCGCTTCCCAAAATTTTAAATATTCATCTTTAGTTAGAGGACAGTTAAAGTAATCTGCCGTTCCCCGATCATATCTTGCCGCCCAGAAGCCCTTATCATAGTCTATACTCTCACCTGTCACTATGGGCGCTGCCGCATCGTAAAAATATAAATTAGAACTGGCGGTTAGCCTTTGCAATACTTCCGTTAAAGCAGGGCTTGTGAGCGGCCCGGTAGCTAAAACAACAATGCCATCGGGTATTTCGACACATTCTTCGCGAATTACTTTTATTAATTGATGGGAAAGAATCTTATCAGTAATTTTTTCAGAAAACAGCTTCCGATCAACTGCCAAAGCCCCTCCCGCGGGGACACTAGTGGATTTGGCAACCTCAATAATGAGCGAATCAAAAAGCTCCAATTCTTTCTTTAACACACCTCCGGCAACAGTTTCAAGGCTAGAACCTAAGGAATTGGAACAGACTAATTCTGCAAAGTCCTCTGTTTCATGTGCAGGTGTTGACACATGAGGTCTCATCTCGTATAGATGGACTTCAATTCCCTTTTGGGCTATTTGCCAAGCCGCCTCGCTACCTGCAAGACCTGCGCCGATTACGGAGATAGTTTTCATTTATCATCGCCCCCGGGACATTCTTTATTAACGCAAACAGGATCCGTTCCTTGCTTCTTAATAGCTAAATGATGCGAACAATACTGACAAATCTCGGCAACAGGCTGTTGCCAAGAGCTGAAATTACATTCAGGGTAATTACTGCAACCAAAGAAGTATCTTCCTTTGCGGGTTCTTCTTCTAACAATTTTTCCATCTTCGCGACCTTCTTGTTTGCAAATAGCACAGTCTACACCAATTTCATCTAAAATAGGTTTAGTGTTTTTACATTCGGGGTAACCGGGACAAGCTAAAAACTTACCAAAGCGACCAAGTTTATAAACCATATTTCTACCGCATTTTTCGCATACAACATCACTTTCTTCATCTTGAATCTCTATTTTTTCCAATTCTTCATGGGCTTTAGCGAGATTTTTAGCAAATGGCTCGTAAAATTCGGCAATAACATCTTGCCAAACTAGTTCGCCTTCTTCTATGTGATCGAGCTGATCTTCCAAGCTTGCTGTAAATCCGGTATCCAAAAGCTGCGAGAAATTCTCACCTAGCAAATCCACTACGATGACACCTAGCTCAGTGGGTTTAAATCTTTTTTCTTCTATTTGCACATAACCTCGCCCTGTAATTGTTTCAATAATGGGCGCATAAGTACTAGGCCTGCCTATACCCTCTTCCTCTAAAGTCTTGACCAACATGGCCTCAGTGAAACGCGGGGGCGGTTGAGTGAAATGTTGCTGGAGATCGAGTTTATCCAGATCTATCTTTTGATTTTCTTTAAGATCGGGCAAGAGACGTTCATCTCGATCGTTAGTTACGTTGCCATCTTTGCCTTCTTCATAAACTTTTAAAAATCCGGCAAAGCGCAATTGCGATCCGGTTGCTCTAAATGTATAATCTACAACACTGAGGTCAACACGTGTCGCATCAAAAATGGCTGAACTCATTTGACTTGCCACAAAGCGTTCCCAGATTAGTGCGTAAAGCCTTAGCTGATCACGGGATAAGTATTGTTTAATATCTTTGGGGGCACGCAAAGCTGAGGTTGGTCTTATGGCCTCGTGCGCCTCTTGAGCACCCTTCTTTTTGGCATATTGGCGCGCCTTATCCGGAATATAATCATCGCCGTACGCATCCTTAATGAATCCGCGAACTTCTTCCACCGCTTCTTCGGATACCCGTGTGGCATCAGTTCTCATATACGTAATTAAACCAAGCGTCCCCGCCTTGCCAAGCGGCAAACCCTCATAGAGTTGTTGGGCTAAACGCATGGTTTTTCTAGCGGGAAAATTAAGTTTTCGTGCCGCTTCTTGCTGCATTGTGCTGGTGGTAAAAGGTGGTGCGGGATTCCTTCTTCGTTGACGCTTTTGAACATCCACTATGGACCAGTTTTGATCTTTAACATCCTCTTCGACGCGCTTTGCGCTTTCTTCGTTAGGTAGTTCGATCTTTTTACCGGCTTTATGATGTAGTTTTGCCTCAAACGATTCTTTGTCTTCGGTTTGGAGTTGCGCCGTTACACTCCAATATTCCTCTTGTTCAAATGCCTCAATCTCACGCT
>DUPA01000200.1 GCA_012838515.1 Natronincola sp.
CCGCGGATTCCGTTGTGGTTTATTGCCTTGAAATCACTAATGTTGATGCTTTTGCCAGAGGTCTGCTTTTTGAGCGATTTTTAAGTTTAGAAAGGGCACAAAAACCCGATATTGATATTGACTTTGATGCGCGCTACCGCGACCAAATGGCCGAATATGTCTATAAACGTTATGGAGTAGAAAGAGTAGCCTCCGTCTGCACATTTCAAACTTATCATGCCCGTTCGGCCCTAAGGGATCTAGGAAAAGCACTAGGATACACTCTTGACGAAATCAATCGTTTAACAAAAAACATTACTAGCATTCCCGCGGACGGAATTAGGGCGTTATTAAACCGTTTACCCGAGCTTAGAAACCACCCTTTACAAGAAGATAAGTATTCAAAACTGCTGGATTTTTGTGCAGCAATCAATGGATTCCCAAGGCAAATAGGTACACATCTAGGGGGTCTTGTAATTAGTGGGCAACCACTTACTAATATAACCCCCTTGCAACCTTCAGCTAAAGGCGTCTTAATTACGCAATTTGATAAAAACACCATTGAAGATTTAGGCCTGATTAAGATTGATCTTCTATCATTGCGTACTTTATCGGCCATATCCAATACCTTACAAGAAGTAGGTCCAAAGTTGCAATATAACGAGATACCCATCTCCGATGAGGCAACCTTTTCCCGATTACAACAGGGTAGCACCGTAGGAGTATTCCAGCTGGAAAGCCCCGCCCAACGCAGTCTACAATCGCGTCTACAAGCGGATCGCTTCGAAGACATTGTAGCCAGTGTCGCCCTAATCAGACCCGGACCCATTAAAGGAGATATGGTTGAACCTTTCATCGCCCGTAGACATGGAAAAGAAGATGTGACCTTTATCCATCCGAAGTTGGCGAAAATACTGGCCCCCACTTACGGAGTGGTCTTATATCAAGAGCAGGTTATTGAAATCGCCACGGAAATCGCCGGTTTTACCCCGGGGGAATCTGATCGTTTACGTAAAGTAATGACTAAGTTCCGTTCGCAAGAAGAAATGGAAGCTATCGGAGATGAATTTATAAAAAAGGCCATATCCCGAGGAGTTGAAGAGGATATTGCCAAAGAAGTATTTTCTTATATCGTAGGTTATGCCGGATATGGTTTTTGTGAGGCTCACGCCGCTGCTTTTGCTGATACAGCCTATCGTACGGCGTACCTTTTGGAGCATTACCCCGCCCAATATTACGCGGCCTTGCTTAACCAACAGCCCATGGGGTTTTATCCACCAAATACCCTTTGTGTGCAAGCTCGTAATAGGGGAATAAAAATTTTGCCACTCCATATTAACAAAAGCTCAGATCAGTTTAGGGTCGAAGGGGATGCCATTCGCATTGGATTAAAACAAGTGAAGGGGATGGAGAATTCATTTTTGGAATCCATCACACAAGCTAAAAAGGAACGGGAATTCAGATCTCTTCATGACTTTATTTATAGAACGGCAGTAAGCAAAGATGTGGCAGAAAATTTAATTTTAGGAGGTGCTTTCGATTGGTTTTCTTCCAATCGTAGGGCTTTGCTATGGAACCTTCCCGGTCTTTACCAAAACAAACAAGGTAGTCTGTTCCTAGAACTACCGCCTAGTACAAATCAAATAAAGGACTTTTCCAACTTTGATCGTTGGTTACACGAGTATTCAGTCCTTTCCCTTGCTGCCGAACAGCACATTATGGACTTCTTCAGACCAAAATTGCCTAAACACGTCCTCACTAGCAAAGATGTATTATCTCTTAATGAAGGATTTGTACAAATAGCGGGTTTAGTGATTCGTCCCCATCGGCCGCCTACTCGTAGCGGAAGGATAGTGGTTTTTCTAACTTTAGAAGATGAATTCGGACTTATAGATGTGACCATTTTTGAAAACATCTATGAAAAATACGGCAATACTATTTTCAATAACTCCTTACTACTAATCGAAGGAGAAATATCAAAGCGCAATTCAGAACATCTGCCCAGTATTATTGCGACTAAAATTCAAAAGCTAGATTAAAAAACTCAGGCGAATTTACTCGTACAATTTTTTCTTCTTCACCGTTTTGGGTATTAAGATAAACTAAATAATATTCTTCACCATACTTTATACCCAACCTCGTAACTAATATTTCCTCATTTTGTTCATCGAGAATAGTCGCCAACCTCTGGTCTAAAACGATTGCACCTTGATGAATCCTCTCATGAACGTCCCAGTTCACATCTTCAATGTCTTCTTCCATGAGTAAACTTCTACTCTGGGCCACGTGATAGGGTGTTCCCCAAAAACCTAAGATACGTCCATCAAAGGCACTTACTTGCAATTTAATTGACTCGCCGTAACGCAAAATTCCGGCCCTCTCCGGAACAAAAGTTAAAGTGGATCGATTTTGTAAAACCTGTACATCAGTTAAATGAAGAACAGGAAAGCCTTTGTTTTGTAAAAATCTAACTGCCTTTTCGGTCATTTCGTTTAATGATAATCTACTCTCGGTCACATCAAGGGTGGAAACCATCCATAACACCATACCTCCTTTTTGCGATATTTCCACCAAAACCCGTTGCTCCTCATCTTTTGCTTCCACGGTAAAAGTGGGAACAACGCCTTTGCTTTCATTCGTAACTTGAAAAACCAAGTCTTGTAGCTCACTAAAGTTCCGGGCTATCTCCAATGCTTGTTCTTTGGTTATTGTTTCTCCAATAATTTCACCACTTTTTTTAGGCACTTTAAAATCTTCCACTTCATTATCAATCAAAACTAAAGATTGCATAACACCGGGAATAAACACCTTTGCCGATAGGTATTCATGCCACGAGACCCAAGGAAACTCCCTTTGTTTATTAATGAGAAGTTCTTGTAACTCGTGGTTAATATAATCATATTGTTTGTGCATGTTTTCTAATTCAAGCTGATCTATATCTCCTTTGACGTAGGCATAACTTTGCTCGTAAGTTTCGCCCAGAAGATGTGATATGCGCTCGAGTTGAAGTTCACCTAGGGGTAATTCTCCCAGATTGCTTTGGGCGGCATAAATTAAACGGCGAAGTCTAGAGCCGATTAAACCCTTTTGCTTTTCACTAACGGCAACCCTCGCCTTACTTACTTCTAACGATAATTCTTGAAAATGTGTGGCGAATTCACTTAAGGCTCTTCGGTAACTTTGTTCAATTTGGCGTTCATAGACTCCGCGGAGATAATATTGACCAATAGTAAACCCGACACCTAGCAATATAACGCCGATAAACGCATGAAGTACAATCCTATTAAATCGCTTTTTCATAGTAACCACCCATTGTGATACTCTAACTGGCAAAGATATGTTTCCCGATTGTTTTAATCACAGCACGACGACGAATCCATGAGTTTTTAGTCTTATTGGGATTATAAAAGTATAGTGCTCCACCTGAAGGATCTAGACCGTTTAGTGCCGCATGCGCCGCCTTAACTGCACTCTGATCGGCCGGTTTATTTACTTGTCCGTTAGCCACAACAGAAAAAGCAAGCGGCTCATAAACAACCCCTGGAATAGTATTGGGAAATTCGGGGTGACTTATCCTGTTTAAAATCACGGCAGCCACCGCCACTTGACCATCGTAAGGTTCACCTTGCGATTCGGCCCTGACGACTCGTGCCAAAAGATCTAAGTCCGTCTCGGAAAAATGCTCCCTCCAGCCGGAAAGATCCTCTTTTGCTTCCTCGGGAACTGCCGGTGGAGCCTTTACTCCCCATTTACTTATTGCAAAAATCAATAATCCTAAAAACAACAGTACCGTAAACAATACAACTCGCTTAGAATGGTAGAACATGTTTCGCGCCTTCCCTTCGAATATTCTTAAGAGGCAGGATAACGCCACCTTTTCGAGAAATTATATTAGGATCTGGGTTCCTAAGGAGGATTCACATGCAATTATCTAAATTGGCTGTGCGTAAACCCATAGCCACCACTGTATTTATTATTATTGTTCTTTTATTCGGTATTATTTCAGTCCAGAGAATCGGTATAGATCTCTTACCTGATATGAATTTCCCCATTGCTGTCGTTGCAACCCTCTACCCCGGTGGTGCAGCTCAAACCATACAACAAGACGTTACCATACCCATCGAAGGTTCTTTAGCCGGAATAAGCGGCTTACGCAGACAAGACTCCTTTAGTATGGAAAACGCCTCGGCCATTATTCTACAATTTGATTGGGGAACAGATATGCGAGACGCCCTTGATCAGATTAGAAACAATTTAGCACAAGTCTCTTTAACACTCCCAGACGATGCACAGGCACCGATAGTAGCCCAAATCGATCCCAATGATTTCCCGTTAATGCTAATTGGTGCTAGAGCCCATGGCCTTTCCGAAGTTGAGCTAACGGCCAAACTAGAGCAAATCAAACCCCAGCTGGAGCAATTATCAGGTGTTGCCCAAGTTAGTTTACTCGGAAGCAGTAAAGAAGAAGTTCAAGTTCTATTTGATCCCGAATATCTTAGCGAGATCAATTTAACACCTGTTATCCTACAACAGTTAATAATGTACCAAAATACGGTTGTACCCGGCGGTGCCCTTACTGCAGATGGAATTCGTTATACTACGCGGGCCGGTAACGAGATTAATAGTGTAGAGGAATTAGAACAAATTATCGTAGGTATGCAACAAGGTAGCGGAATTTTAGGTCTTGGTGGTCTAATTCCTTCCTTAACATACCTCGGTGATATTGCTGAGATATCAACTCACATCGAACCACGGGACGGTGTTACCCGCTATAATGAGGAAGATACTGTACTAATTCAAGTCATGCGCCAAAGCGGTGCTAATACAGTGCGAGTGGCACAAGATTTGAAAAAAGTACTTCTAGAGATTGAAGCTAACCACCCTGAATTAGAATTAACTACCATCTCAGACCAGTCCGTATTCATTAATCAAAGCATCAGCAGTCTTGCTACGAGCGGAATCATTGGCGGAATTTTAGCCATACTTATTCTCTGGCTTTTCTTAAGAAATATTCCGAGCCTAGCAATTATAGCTTTGTCAATTCCCGTTTCAATTATTGCAAGTTTTGTTCTTGTCTACTTTTCAAAATTAACTTTAAATCTTATGACACTCGGGGGTATGGCACTGGGCATAGGAATGCTTGTGGACTCTTCAATTGTTGTATTAGAAAACATCTACCGTCATTTACAAGAAAAGAAAAACGCGAAATTAGCTGCAGAAGAAGGCGCTTGGGAAATCGCAAGTGCAATCTTAGCGTCAACCACGACTACTATCGCGGTTTTCCTTCCGGTAATTTTCTTACAAAATATTGCAGGTCAGTTTTTAAAAGAATTAGGACTTACCATCTCTTATTCGTTAATTGCTGCATTATTGGTTTCCCTTACCATTGTACCCATGCTTTCAGCCAGGCTTTTAAGAAAAGAGAGACTGGTTTCCGTACCTAAAGAAAATACCACCTTCGGGAAAATGCAAGAAGCCTATGGACGCATTTTGAATAAAGCTTTAAATAAGAAAAGCTTTGTTTTCTCTTTAGTAATTGTTGTTCTTTTGGTAGCCGCATTAATATATCCAAGATTAGATCAAGAATTTTTGCCCAGCTTTGACGAAGGCTTCTTAGGTGCCGTTGCCATGTTACCCTCCGGTTTACCCTTAGAAAACGTTCGCGACATGGTCATGGCAATAGAAGAAGATTTACTACAGATCCCGGAGGTTGCCTCCGTCGCGACACAAGTGGGGGATCAAGGTATTATGGATATTATGAGCTTTATTTCAGGAACCGGGCTAGATAATGCTAACTTTTCCATAACTTTAGTTCCCCACAGACAAAGAAAAAGAACCACTAGTTCCCTAATGGCAGAGGTACAAGAAATCATGACTAAGCACGGTGTATTACGTGCAAATATTGCTGATAGTTCCCTATTCGGTTCAGGTAGTAGTACCTTTTTAACACCGAATTTATCAATTGAGTTTCGCGGTGAAGATCTGGAAATTTGCCGTCGCCTTAGTGATGAGCTAAAGGCCGAATTGGAGAAGGTCCCGGGCTTCCTTGATATTCAAGATTCCCAATTTAGACCGGCACAAAATTTATATTTAAAAGTCGATACATCAAGAAGTATCTTGGGCGGTTTCACCGCGGGCCAAGTTGGTCTAGGAATGCGCTATGCCACGGCGGGACTTAAAGCGACGGATCTGCAAATAGGCAATAGGGTGTTGCCCGTTGTCTTAAGACCCGATTCGCCCATTGATTCGGTCAATGATCTGCTAAATACAAAGATTACCTCGCCTGTACAAATTAATGGACTCGGCGAAGATCCCATTTTACTAAATGAGGTAGTTGAACCCATTGTTGAGACAAGGCAAGCTGTCATCCAAAGAACAGATCGGCTTCCCGTAACTTATATTACCGGTATCCTTGGGGATATTTCATTAACGGAGGCCGTGCGCAAAGGTGAAGAGCTAATAAATCAACTAGACATACCCACCGGTTATCATGTCCGTATCGGTGGATTACAAGATATTATAGACGAGTCAATTGGCGAATTAGGTATGGCTTTAGCCTTGGCGGTGCTCCTGGTTTACTTGGTAATGGCCGCCCAGTTTGAATCTTTTTCTCAACCTTTTATTATTATGTTTTCAATACCATTAGCTCTCGTAGGTGCTTTGGCGGGTTTATGGCTTGTGGGAGGTAGCCTCGGAATAATGTCTATCATTGGAATCATTGTCTTAGCAGGTATTGTAGTTAATAATGCCATTGTATTGGTGGACTATATCAACCTAAGACGTAAGCAAGACGAAAGCATCCCAATAAGGCAGACCATTGTTGAAGCTAGTCAAGTCAGATTACGCCCCATCTTAATGACATCATTTACAACTATCTTTGGATTATTGCCTGTGGCAATGGGGTTAGGTGTGGGAAGTGAATTTCAAAAACCACTAGCCGCCACAATTATGGGTGGTCTAATAACATCAACGTTCTTAACACTCTTCGTAATCCCCGTTGTATATGAGTTAATTAGCGGGAGAGCAAAGAAGAAGGAAAAATAAGTGAATAATACTAAGGCGGTAAGGTCTAAGACCTTACCGCCTTTTATTTTTCTCATATTTAGATGTACTTATCTAGCAATTCCTCAAGATCGCCTTTACTATGAACTCCAACTAAGGTTTCCATTGGTTGACCGTCTTTAAATAGCATCAATGTTGGTATACTCATTATTCCATAAGTACCTACAGACTCCGTTACTTCATCAACATTAACTTTCACGAATTTAATTTTACCCACATACTGCTGACCGAGCTCCTCAAAAACAGGGGCAATTTGACGGCAAGGTCCGCACCAGACGGCCCAAAAGTCTACAAAAACTGGTTGATCCGATTCAAGAACCTCGGATTTAAAGTTAGCATCTGTTGCATCAATGACTGTACTCATAAACAACTCTCCTCACATCAATTCTCACTTGATTATAGACCATCTCGGAAAGTTTTGTCAAAAGCAATGCTAAATGTGCATGGAAGATCGCGTTTGTGAGGATACTAAAGTTCAGGAGGTGCGCTCATTATGTCTAAGCGAAACTATTTAGTCCTTGCTTTAGTATTGTTATTAATTCTTGGTATCACCATTAGTTTGTTTGTTCAGGCTAGTGGAGAGATTTCACAATTTAAGAAGGATAAACCTTTACCAGGTGCAGTTCTGTATGACCAAGAAGGGGAAGCATTAAGGCATTTCGGAGGGAGAAGTGAATCGGTACCACTAGATAAAATCCCTCAGAATCTACAAAATGCGGTAAAAGCCACCTTTGATAGGCCATTTACACAAAAACAAGGCTGGAAAGATGCTTCAAGTATTCCTAAGCAATTGGCTAACCGTATTCTTAAGCCTACTGGGGTCTGGAACAGACTTAAACTCGCAGTACTGCCCACAGTTTTGACGCGCAAACACTCCGAAAGCGAGCTTTTGGAGTTGTATTTAAACGAAGCATATTTTGGAGAGGACTCATATGGCGTACAGGCCGCAAGCGAAACATATTTTAATAAATCAGTTGAAAATTTAAGCTTAGCCCAAAGCGCACAACTTGCCTCCCTCGCCAGAGAACCGGAGGGCGCTTCACCCTTTACTCGCCCTAAACGGGCAGAAGAGCTCCGTAATGCTACTTTAGCCCATATGCACTCAAATAATCACATTAGTAAGGAAGAACACGATAAGGCCGTTCAAATGCCCGTAGAACAGACGCGGCGAGAGCCCGGATACGCACACTTCTTTTCCGACTATGTGGGGAGTATTTTAGAAAACAAACTTGGAGAAGAACAGGTGCGGGCAGGTGGACTAAAGATACGCACTACCCTCGATCTAGAAATGCAAAGACTAGCTGAAGATGTATTTAAAGAGCATGAAGTCCGGGGTGCCCTTGTGATCCTCAGCGCAGATCAAGGTCAAATTTTAACCATGATTGGAGGGGACAATTATTTAAAGGATCAAACTAATTTAGCCACAATTAAGCACAAAGAAGTAGGTTCCACTTTACGGCCATTAATCTATGCTTTAGGTTTAAAAGAAGATTGGCCCGTGAACCATCTCGTCGAAGACGTACAGAAGAAGTTCGGCAATTTTGAGGTGAAAAATGCCGGTGATCGTTACTGGGGACCGGTAACCATGAAACATGCCCTTGTTATGGATTTAAATAATGCTGCTGTGTGGACCTTAGATACACTGGGAATCAGCAAATTCAACAATCTACTTAGCTCCATGGAAGTCAAGCTAGAATCCACTGAAAAGAATCTTAATTTAGCCATGGGGAAATTAGACAAGGGTTTGTCGTTGCTGGAGATAACTTCTTTATATTTACCCGGGGCTAATAAGGGAAATTTCACTCCCATCGCTGGCTACGAAAAAGTGATTGATTCGCAAGGTAACGAAGTTCTTAAAAATGATGCTAGACAAAAAAGACCCATTTTAACCGAGCAACAAAGTTACTTGTTTACCGACATGCTAAAACCAACGACAGAATATGGAACTTTACGCGACTTTGATACCCCAAAATCTTCAGTATTATCTGCGAGCTGGTCGCAAGATAAAACCAACCAATGGGCAACCGGCTATTCTCCAGAGTTCGTTATGGGGGTATATGTCAAAACACCGGAAGAAATGGAAGAAGAAAAGAAGCTTCCGCTACTGGCGGCCCAGATTTGGATTGACTTAATGGAGCAGCTCCAACCAGAAGAAGAAGCGGAATTTGAAGTGCCGGAAAATGTGGAAACGGACATCATAATAGATGTTTTCACCGGTCTATTAGGGAGTGAACGTTGCCCTCAAATCGAATATGATGCCTTTATTAAAGGAACGGCACCTACGCAACATGCGCCTTGCGCCTTGCCGCCTCAACCACCGCCACAACCGCCAAGGACAGGTACGCAGACAGAATCAGGTAGGGCACCATCAAGACCAACACCTCCGCCGGAGCGTGAACCGGAGCCAAAGCCGGAACCGGAACCGGAACCGGAGCCTGAACCAGAGCCTGAACCAGAGCCAGAACAAATGCCCGAACCGGAGCCCGAACCTGAACCAGCACCTGAGCC
>DUPA01000201.1 GCA_012838515.1 Natronincola sp.
ATACAAATTTGATCGGGCAACATACCAAGCTGTTGCCACAGATTATCGCTATATTTTAGCGGCTCCTAGGCTATCTAATGTAATGGATGGGTTTCTAAAAGATTACAAAAAATTAGAATTGAGCACGCTATCCCTAAATGATTTAGCATTCGAATTGAATTCGGATTTTCGTTATAATCCCAAGAAACTCACCGATAGGGAACAGGCAAAGAATCTGGTAATAGATGGATTTGCTAAATTAAAAGATTACGAGTTGATGCTAAATGGTGGGTTCGCATATGGTTTACCCTTTGCCAAGCATGTCATAAATGCTCCCGATGCCCTTAATGGGTATGCAATGATCGACGAAATGGTACCATTTTATCAAATTGCATTACGTGGGTTTGTTAATTATGCCGGTGAAGCAATAAACCTTGCGTATAATCCAACGGAGAAAAAATTGCGTTCAATAGAAACGGGTTCATTCCCTTACTACGTTTGGAGTTATAGCCCTTCATCGCAGACGAAGCACACAGCTTATAATGACTTATACTCTTTGCATTATGGCGATTGGCTCGATGATGCAGTGCAGTATTATCATGACTCTAATAATCTTTTGAAATTAGTGCAGGGACAAAGAATTATTGATCATCAACAAGTGCAAAATGATGTTTATAAAACAACTTATGAAAACGGTGTTTACACTTTTGTGAATTATAATGAGCAAGATTGTTATTACCAAGGGACATTGATTCCGGCGCAGGGTTATCGGATTATGGAGGGGGGAGTTAGTGGTGCTGAAACTTCGGTTAACTAAAGGACGTCGCGAGGCTTTAACGGGTATCTTGTTCACCTTACCATTTGCCATAGGATTTGTATTTTTCTTCCTACATCCGTTTTGGCAATCAATTCGATTCAGCTTAAGTCAGCTTAAGATAGTATCAGGCGGCTATATTCTTGAAGGGGTCGGTTTAGCTAACTATCGGACTGCTTTAGTGGTAAATGCAGATTTTCTGAGGGTGTTTGTGGAGGCCGTAGGTAGGATCCTAATTGATGTGCCCCTAATCGTTATTTTTAGTTTCTTCGCTGCAAATTTGCTCAACCAGAAGTTTAAAGGTCGGACCATAGCTAGGGTTGTGTTTTTCCTCCCGGTTATTCTAGGAGCCGGAATTGTTCTACAAATGGAGCAAACAGACTATATTATGGGTCAGTTGCGTTCCGGCGCAGTGGAAAGTGGCGTTTTAAGCGGTGCGGTTTTAAGACAATTCCTTTATGAGCTAAGAATCCCGGAGGCTTCATTAGATTTTGTAATCGAGGCGGTAGATCGAATTCCTGAGATTATTAGGGCTTCGGGTGTACAAATATTGATTTTCTTGGCAGGCTTGCAATCCATTCCCCGCTCACTTTATGAAGCGGCGGATGTTGAGGGTTTTACCGGATGGGAGTGCTTTTGGTTGATCACTTTGCCCATGTTGAGCCCCTTAATTTTAACGAATGCCATTTATACGATAATAGACTCATTTACAACTCCTACAAATCCATTGGTTAAGTTAGTTAGGGAGACCGCATTCGGCGGAGGAGGATATGGTCTGAGCTCTGCCATGGGTGTTTTATATTTCCTAGCGATTGCAATTATCTTACTAATTGCCGGTGCAATTATTTCTAAATTCGTATTCTACGAGGAATAGGAGGTTGACAATGACTAATTTGGACTTGAGACGCAAAAGGCTGATTGGCAGAGGTGCTAGTTTAATTTGGAGTCTGTTTAGGGGTGTGATTATTTTAGGCATCTGTTATGTCATTTTCTATCCCTTGATTGTAAAGATTCCCTCGTCTTTTATGCGTGAAGTAGATATGTTTGACCAATCAGTTCAATTCGTTCCTAGGTTTCTGTACTTAGAAAATTATAAAATGGTATGGGAACATATGGAGTATCCTTTAGCTTTTTGGAATTCTCTGAAGCTAACCACGCTAGTGAGTCTTTTACAACTGGCTGCCTGTACTTTTATTGGTTATGGTTTCGCAAGATTCAGATTCTGGGGAAGAGGTTTGCTTTTTAGTGCAGTGGTTTTCACCTTGGTTGTGCCACCTCAAATGATTATGATTCCTCTTTATTTGAACTTTAGATATTTTACTTTCTTTGGTTTGATACCCGAGCCCGGCATCAATTTATTGGGCAGTTATTGGCCTTTTGTAATAACAGCCTTAACAGGTACG
>DUPA01000202.1 GCA_012838515.1 Natronincola sp.
ACCCATAAGAGCGCAAGGGGCTTGGATATCAGATAAAGAAGTGGAATCCATTGTTAAGTTTTGGAAGAAACAAGGGGAGCCAATATATGAAGAAGCCATCGAAAACGAGACCATAAGCATTGCACATGAACAAGAAGAAGATGATGAACTACTCCCAGATGCAATTCGCTTGGTTATAGAAAATGGGCAAGCTTCAATCTCGATGCTACAGAGGAGATTTAGAATAGGTTATTCGCGAGCTGCGAGACTTATTGATGTTATGGAAGTTCGCGGAATAGTGGGTACGCACCAAGGAAGTAAACCGAGGGAAGTTCTTGCAGATATAACGATCCTAGAGGAGGTGTGAAAAAATGGCGGAATTGGGGACAATGTTCAAAGAGGCGCGTTTAAAGTTGGGGCTTACCATAATTGAAATGGCTGAGCGTACAAAAATAAGAACCGAATTCTTAGTGGCCATTGAAGAAGAAGAGTTTCATCAATTGCCGGGTGAGGCCTATGTGCGTCCCTTTATCCGTACTTATGCTAGGGCTTTGGGTTTAGATGAGGCTCAAATTGCACTAGAGTTAGATGTTCAATTAGCCCCATCCAAAGAAGAGTTGGCCCAGGAAAAAGAAGAGCAGGAACGCATGCGAATTGCAAATCGAAATCGCATTATGTTGCATGCAACAGGTTGGGTAATTGCCATAATAGGAGTGGGATTAATTTTATATTGGTTATTGACATAGGAGGAGTAAGTTTGCAGCAAAAGGATTATTTAATTCGAGCCATGTTAGGTGATAAACAAGCTAGAATATTTGCCCTACGTACCACTGAAGTTACAAGGGAAGCACAAGTCAGGCATAATTGCTCCCCTGTGGCAACGGCCGCACTTGGGAGAACTTTAACCATTGGGCTAGTCTTAGGGGCAATGTTGAAGGGAGATCAAAGTGTTACCATACAAATTAGGGGTGATGGTCCACTAAAAGGTATAATGGTCTCGGCAAACTCAAACGGGACAGCAAAGGGTTATGTGGGAAACCCCCATGTTGATTTGCCCTTAAACGCCAATGGTAAACTAGCAGTTGGTCAAAGTGTCGGTCAAGGTAATTTGCATGTGATCAAAGATCTGGGCTTGAAAGACCCTTATCAAGGCACAGTACCACTGCAAACGGGCGAAATAGCGGAAGATTTTGCTTATTACTTTACCCATTCTGAACAGACGCCATCAGCTGTTGCTTTAGGGGTACTAATAGGGACAGATGGGGCACCTCTTGGTAGTGGAGGTATAATAATTCAACTTCTTCCAGAAGCTATTAATGATGAACAGTTTATTGCTTCCTTAGAGCAAAAGTTGGAATCAATGCCCTCGGTAAGTTCTATTTTTGCAGAAGAAAAAAGTTTAGAAGAAATATTAGGGCAGATATTTGTCGGTATGAAACTTCAAATTCTACATGAGCAAGAAGTTGCTTTTCGTTGCGACTGTTCGGCCCATCGATTTTCAAAAGCTTTAATAACATTGGGTAAGGAAGAATTGCAAGAATTAATTGATCTTGGCGAAACGATAGAGACGGTTTGCCATTTTTGCAGTCAAACTTATAATTTCAAAGTTGACCAGTTAGAGCGTTTATTATCTTCCATCTAAACAGAAGGGAATAAAGTCTGACGCCTTCCGCATATATTGTTTGTGGAAGGGGGAAGTAGAATGGCTAGAATGGGAAGAAATGAAAAAAATGGTCCGGGGCTCTTATTTATTCTGGTTACTTTGATTGTAGTAGCCGTTGTGGGTGCTAGATTTTTCGGCTTTATGCCGGGAGATGAGGAGCAAAAAACACCTCCGCCACCCAATGTGAGAACAGATGATCCAAAGCCGCCAACCGGCGATATGGTGGATCAGGTTCCTAAGATTTTGATTTTCCATAGTCACGCATCGGAGAACTATAAACCGAAGGACAGTCACGAGCAAGGAGAGTTGGGTGATATAGTCCGCGTTGGAGACGCTATTGTTGCGGAACTCACATCGCTAGGTGTGGCAACGATACATGATAAGACCATCCATGATCAACCGCGATACAGTGAAGCTTTTATTAATTCGGAAAAAAAGGTTAATCAAATTCTTGCAGCAAACCCACAGTTGCAAATTATTCTGGATATACATCGTGATGGTTTACAAGATAAACCGGACGACTATACCAAAGCAAGAGCGAATGGTATGGATGTGGCCCAAATTTTGTTAGTAGTGGGGGACAAAGACAATCATCTGTTAGAAGAAAACACCCGTTTTGCCCAGCAAATATGCGATGCACTTGATCATAGTTATCCCGGTATTAGTAGAGGGGTTCGTGTTTTTAAATCAGATTATAGCGGCGAGCTACACCCTAATAGTATTATGGTTTTAATAGGAGACTGGAGAGGTAATACTGTCGAAGAAGCAATCAACTCAGGACGTTTATTAGCAAAAGTATTAGCAACACTTGTAAAGTGAGTTAGTCAGTGGGAGTGACATTAATGAAGCAACATATTCATCTGATTGGGATCGGTGGAACTGGTATGGGCCCGTTAGCCAAGGTTTTTCTGGAGATGGGACATACCGTGAGTGGATCGGATCTACAATCATCTGATACAACGGATTATTTAATTAATTTAGGTGCAACTGTATATTTCGAACACTCTGCTAACAATGTGAATGGTGCAACACGTGTCGTTTATTCCAGTGCAATATCAAGCATAAACCCTGAAATGGTTGCCGCCCATGAAAAGGGTATTACTATTTCACATCGCTCAGAGGTCTTGGCTGATCTGCTAAATAATAAAAGGGGTATTGCCATTGGGGGAGCCCATGGAAAAACCACAATAACGTCTATGTTGGCGTTATGTTTAGAGAATGCAGGATTAGATCCCACCGTACTAATC
>DUPA01000203.1 GCA_012838515.1 Natronincola sp.
GACACATAAGCTTAATGGAATTGACGCCCCGCTCTTTAAGAAATCCTATGGCGGCAGCCGCCGATCCGCCTGTTGCCAACATGGGATCAACAACAATAATTGTGCGATCTTCAATATCCGTAGGGAGTTTACAATAATATTCCACCGGGAGCAATGTATCAGGATCGCGATAAAGACCGATGTGTCCGACCTTCGCTGCGGGAATTAGTCTTAAAATACCATCCACCATACCTAAGCCGGCTCTTAAGATGGGCACAACCCCGATTTTTTTCCCGGCAATTACTTTTCCCCTAGTTTTTCCCATGGGGGTTTCAACTTCAACATCCTGTAAAGGCATGTCTCTAGTTACTTCATAGGCAAGTAAGACCGATATTTCCTCTACTAATTCTCTAAAATCTTTAGACCCCGTGTCTTTATCCCTAACCATTGTTAATTTGTGTTGAATTAAAGGGTGGGATATTAAATGTACATTGCTCACAAAATCAGCTCCTTATTAGTGTGCTACGATTCGATTTTTTGTACGCGGCGAGCATGACGTCCGCCTTCAAAGCTTTCCGATAAATATGTGTCCACAATATCAAGCATTAAACCTAAACCGGTGACTCTAGCTCCAAGGCATAAGATATTACTATCATTGTGCATTCTTGCCATGCGTGCAGAATAAGTATCCGTACAAAGGGCCGCACGAATACCCCGTATCTTATTGGCCGCGAGTGACATGCCGATACCTGTACCACAGACCAGAATACCTAAATCATATTCTCCTTTTGCGACTGCGCCTGCAACTTCTTGGGCTATATCAGGATAATCACAAGATTCTTCTGATTGCGTACCTAAATCAGCTATTTCATATCCTTGTTTTTTCAAGTGTTCTAGCAACTCTTTTTTTGCTCCAAATCCACCGTGATCGGTGCCAACAGCTATTCTCATCTTTTTCCTCCCACAATAATATTCTGGAGTACTTTTTTTACAGCACTATTTATCTCATCGCGAGATTGACGATAGATCTCTATTGATTGTCCAAAAGGATCGGAAACATTGTAGGATTTCTCTATTTCCTCATCAAGTTCCTGCACATTTTCTATTGTTTTCGCCATGGCTTTTAACAAATGAACCCGCTCCTTTAAATGGGGAGCAGCCTGTAGTAATTGGTATTTATGCGATTCCGTCATGGCCAAAACCAAGTCAAATTCTTCCAGCAAATACGGATTGACTAAGCTAGAACGATGTTCTCCGGCGTCAATACCTAATTCTGCAAGAACATCCACCGCATGTTTATTAGCTGAATCACCTGAAAACGCACCAACTCCGGCGGACGATACTCTTAGCGAGATCCCCTTTTTTTCAGCGTGATGTTTCAATAAATATTCCGCCATTACACTGCGGCAAGTATTTCCTGTGCAAACAAATAATACTGAATTTATCATGATTCCTCCTTAAGTCTTAATTATTCGGTTATTTGCTGCTTTACGAAGGCGATTCATAATGGCGAGACCTAAGTGGTCATCCTTAACTCCTTCGACGAAAAGTTGTTGAACCCCTAATCTATCAGCCTCTCTTAACAAATGATACAGATTAACGGCGAATCTATTTAAATCACCCATGGAACCCATGGATAGAATTGTAAAATCACCATATAAATGTTTTCTTTCCTCCCAAGTCATTACCCCAACCTTATTTCCTGCCCGCACATAGTCTTCGCCAAGTTTCTTGATTTTGGCAGGGGTATTTTCCCCTAAAACTAAATGAACCTTGGCCTCCGGGGCATAATGCTCATACTTCATGCCCGGAGAACGGGGTGCGTCTGTCATCTCTTCTAGTATATCACCTGCAAACTGAATTTTACCAAAACCGCGCAATTCTTCCAAGGTCACACCGCCCGGACGTAATAGACGAAATGGACTGACTGTACAATCCAAGACTGTGGATTCTAATCCCCAGCCGGTTGGTCCCCCATCCAAAATTGCAGGTATCTTTCCATCGAGATCAGAATAAACGTGTTCGGCCCTAGTTGGGCTGGGCTTACCGGACAAATTTGCACTTGGTGCCGCTAATGGAAATCCTGTTTTGTCTAAAAGCCGTAGTGCCAGAGGATGATCCGGTATTCTGATACCTACGGTGTCAAGTCCCGCGCTAACAATTTTAGGAATGCGATCAGTTCTTTTAAAAACTAAAGTTAAAGGCCCCGGCCAAAACCGTTCCATAAGTTTAAATGCCTCTTGAGGAATCTCTCGAGTAAACTCAAAAATCTGGTTTTGGTTAGCACAATGAACAATTAGTGGATTATCCCCGGGGCGTCCCTTGGCCTCGAAAATCTTCGCAACCGCCTTCGAATTAAGGGCATTTGCTCCTAAACCGTAAACGGTTTCGGTGGGAAAAGCAACCACTTCTCCGCTTTCCAAAAGCCGTACTGCTTCATCCAATTCATTAGAAGTTAAAATCCTTGTTATGACCACTTAAAGATCACCACCCGGTCATTTCCGCCATAATCAACTACTGTCTCAAGCCACTGAAAACCGGCTTGTACCCCTAGTTTCTGAACAGTTTCCGCTTGATTCCATCCAATTTCTAAGACAACAAAACCGGGATTTTCTAAATACGAGGAAGCCTGCTCTAAAATTTTATTATAAAAACATAAACCATCAGAACCACCATCCAACGCTAATCTAGGTTCCTCGAATAATTCAGGCGCCAAGCCAGAAAGTTCATCACTTGGGATGTATGGTGGGTTTGAGCAAATTATCTCAAATTTCCCCTCAACATTCGTAAAAAGATCAGCTTCAACAAAGCTGATCTGGTGGCAAACTTCTAAATTTGCCGCGTTATTTTTAGCGATGTCTAGGGCCTCCCGTGAAATGTCGGTAGCCGTAATGGAAAAGTTAGGATCCTGACAAGCAAGGGCGATGGCGATGGCACCGCTTCCTGTCCCGATTTCTAAAATCTTTACGGGCTCATCGGGCTCTACCAATTCTAAGATCTTATCAATTATGAACTCGGTTTCGGGCCGAGGTATCAATACTGCAGGTGTTACTTTAAAGGGTAGGGAATAAAACTCTTTTACACCGGTGAGGTAAGCCACGGGTATCCTTTGACCTCTTCTTCCGATTAAACTGCGATATTCACTTACCTCCCGATTATCTAAGGGCTTATCAAAATTTAGATATAGGTCTAAACGATCAAGCTCTAAAACATGGGCTAAAAGTAATTCAGCATCTAATCGCGCTGAGCTGCATCCCTTTTCTTCTAAATAACCGGCGCTGAGCTTGATTAATTCTCCGATTGTGTGCTTATTAGTCATGGCTAACGTCCGCGGTCTCCTTTAATTGTTCCACTTGATTAGCAGTTGTTAAAGCTTCGATAATTTCATCTAGGTCTCCATCTACCACCAAGTCTAATTTATATAAAGTAAGGTTTATACGGTGATCAGTAACCCTTCCTTGAGGGAAATTGTAAGTTCTAATGCGCTCACTGCGATCGCCTGAACCCACTTGACTGCGGCGGGCAGCGGCTTGCTCTTTTTCGGCCTCCTCTTGAAGCTGATCAAAAAGACGAGCACGTAAAATCTTAAGTGCTTTGTCTCTATTTTTATGCTGCGATTTTTCATCTTGACAAGACACCACTAAGCCCGTTGGCAAGTGTGTTATCCGTACGGCAGAGTCAGTGGTGTTTACACTTTGCCCTCCCGGACCTGACGAGCGATAAACATCAATTTTCAACTCATTAGCTTCTATATGCAGCTCAACTTCTTCGGCTTCGGGTAAAACCGCAACAGTTGCAGTTGAGGTATGGATTCGTCCTCCAGCTTCAGTGGTGGGAATGCGTTGTACACGATGTACCCCACTTTCGAATTTCAAACGTGAATAAGCCCCGTTACCTTCAATCATGAAAATAACCTCTTTAAAACCACCGAGCTCTGTTTCGTTGCTACTCAAAACATCAACATTCCAACGATTATTTTCGGCGAAACGCGAATACATCCTAAATAAAGTTCCGGCAAACAAAGCCGCTTCGTCTCCACCTGTTCCTCCACGTATTTCAACGATAACGTTTTTCTCATCATTGGGATCTTTAGGAATGAGTAAAACCTGTAACTCTTCTTCTAACCTTTCCTGGGCGCCGCTTAGTTGGGAGATCTCTTCTTGCAACATATTAGTGAATTCTTCGTCACTGGATTCTCCTAACATTACTTGCGCATCATCGAGTTCTTCCAGAACCGTGCGATACTCCCTATACTTAGTAACAATCTCACCCAATTCGGCGTGAGCCTTGGCTAGTTTTTGATAAGTTTCGGGATCATCTAGCACCGAAGGCTTTACCATTTCTTGATTGAGCTGTTCATATTTTAATTCTAGACCTTTTAATTTCTCTAACATCTAAGTGCCTCCTAGGCCGTTGTATCTGCTTTGGGAAACTGTACGATTTTCTTTTGTTCCGGGTGTTCGCTATCTTTGTGCAGCACCGTCTGTAAAGCTCGAATCGCCACTTCTAACATTTCTTCATCAGGTTCTCTTGTTGTTAGGTTTTGTAGAAACATTCCGGGTTTGGCGAGCCATTTAAAGATGGGATGGCAATCTTCTTGCCCTGCCTTCCGAATTAATTCATACGATAACCCTGCAACAATTGGCATAATCGCGAGGTGAATTAATATTCGTTGCAGGAAAGGGGGACGCCCGAAAAACGAAAAAACGAATACACTTGTAAATAGCACAATTAGCATGAAGTTAGTGCCGCACCGTGCGTGAATTCTACTATGCTTAGCAACATTTTCTACAGTTAATTCGTCACCGGATTCGTAGCAATTAATTGACTTATGCTCAGCACCGTGATAAGCAAATACCCGTTTTATATCTTCCATTTGGGCTATA
>DUPA01000204.1 GCA_012838515.1 Natronincola sp.
AAATCACCTGCATCACTCAAACATTTTTCACAGGGTTGCCAAGGAATAAGTATCGCAGCAACCGGTGTACGCACTCTATTAGAGAAAGTATAAATCACTCTATAGCCTGCGCAAGTAGGACAAAGACGAATGTACTCTTGTTGCGTTTCGTGCACGTTATCGGTATCGTAATAGATTTGCCTTTGTCTTTCATAAAAATCTCCGCTACCGAAAACCTCCCTTAGATCAACATCTTTTCTTGTGTTCCATAGATCTAGCACCTCTTGACAGATGCGGGCCACTTCAGAGCTAATCGCAGCACTCTGTCGGATTTCACCATGTTTTATTTGTGGTTCTTGAACTTTAGAATAATCCATCCCGGCTAATGCCAAGAGTAAACCAACGTTGATGTAGGGCAAAGCACTTTCGATGGAGTAACCCCCTTCTAAGACCACGATATCGGGGTTAAGCATCTCAGTAAGTTTGGCGTAACCTTGCGCCGAAAAATTCATATTAGTCAAAGGATCTGAAAAGTGATTATCTTGCCCTGCGGCATTAATAACATAATCTGCGTTCCAATCCTCTAAAATAGGTAAAACAACTTGTTCTAAAGCCATTAACATACCCTCATCGCCTGTACCCGGCGGCAATGGTATGTTTACAGTTTGGCCATGGGCAGCAGGTCCCCCCCGTTCAGAAATGAAGCCTGTACCGGGGTAAAGGGTTCGCCCATCTTGGTGCAAGGAAATATGCAGTACTCCGGGATCATTATAAAATATATCTTGCGTGCCATCACCGTGGTGGGCATCGGTATCAATAATAGCTATTTTCACTTCTGGTCCTAAACGATGGCGCAAATGATCAACCATAATCGCCTCATTGTTTAAAACGCAAAATCCCCGCGCACCGTGGACCACCCTATTTCCGTGATGCCCCGGCGGACGAAGCAAGGCAAAAGACTTTTCTGCTTTTTTATCTACCACCAGATCGGCGGCGACAATGGTTCCTCCCGCAGCAATGCGGTGCGACTCGCTCACATGCGTCTCTAAGCTAGGTACTAAAATATGCGTACGCATGATTTCTTCATCTGTGGCTATTTTGGGACGATATTCTTTGATGGCGGGATGGTCTAAAAGACCTTCTTCCCTTATTTGATCCCTAGTATATAACAAACGCTCTTGACGTTCGGGATGATCAGGACTTATGGCCCAGTCAAATGCAGGGAAAAATACTAATCCTACTCGGGTCTTAGTTTTATTTAACTCTGTCATTTTTTTCAACTTAGCTAGTCCCCTCTATTTTTACAGCTTCAGGACGCAATTGGGTTCGCACTAAATGGGTCTGCCCCACAGTGTGGAAACCCCTTACCATTCTGAAACTTTCTTCCTCTAAAATATAGATTTCACCTTGAGAAGGATAACCCTGCTCCTTTGCGAATTGCTTTGTTTTAAGAATGGCCAAATCTCGGGCTTTTTCCAAATCAAAAAATAGGGCTTTAGAAATGGTATCCTCATAACCCATCTCAGGTATGGTCACTCTTGCCAATTCCGTATCCCCGTGGAGGGTGATTCCAATAGTCGCTTGTGCCGCGGCCGCTCCTATGGCATTTGCACCGCCGAAATAGGGCAATATCTCCCATTTGAGATTTAGCTTATTGGCCAGAGATGGAATAAAGGCTTCTGCAGGGGCCCCAAGTCCAACCACTGTGGTTGGCCTAATCTTAGGAGGTTTGACTATTTCCCAAATCGTATAAAGTGGCACACTCTCTAATTCGTTATATAAATTTTCCACTGCATTGGCTAACTGTCTTGTGAAAGTGGCAACTATTTCTTTGGCGAGCTCATCCCACTTTAAACCATACTCTTTAGCCCTTTCCATTAAAGCTTGCTTCGCTTTTGTGCGTGAGCCATAATCAGTCAAATCAAGGGCTACCGCTGCATCTGTTGGAGTTAAATAATTACCGCCTAAACAAGCGGGTGTTCCCGCACGCTGGGGACCTATGATAAGTTCTCCGTCATTAGACATATTAATGGTACTGTCGCCACCTAAACCAACAGAACGCGTTAATAAAGCAGGAACTAAAGTCTTGTATCCGCTAATATTGGCCCCTTCCCTTTCGAACAGCACCTGCTTGTCAACGACAACAGCAAGATCAGTCGTTGTACCGCCAATATCCACAATTACGAAATTATCATCTTGGCAATCACTTAGTGCCTGCACTCCCATGATGCTGGCCGCGGGTCCGGATAAAATAGTCTCAATGGGTCTTTCTTGGGAGTCATTTAACGACATGGTGCCGCCATCGGCCTTTAAAATAAGAATTTCTTCAATGGGAACGGATATCTCTTTTTGTAGTCTCTCCCACATGGTGGCAAACTCTTGTTGCTGCTTTGTGACACTTGCATTTAAATATGCCGTGGTAATTCTCCTTGGGAAGTTTGCTTGTCCTGAAAGCCTATGTCCGCAACTGATTATACCTTTATGCCATTCATATAATTCTTCTGCCAATTGCTTTTCTTGACTAGGATTGCGTTGCGAAAACTTGCCTACCACAGCAAGTGCTTGTTCCCTTTCAGAGCTGAGCTTGTCTTTGAGGGATTCTACTTCGCCCGAATTTAATGGGGCCACTTCTCGCCCTCGATGATCGACATAACCGCTTAATTCAGAAATTTCGAAGGAAAAGCTTAAGGATTCTAAATTCACCCCGGGTCCCGGTATTGCCACCACTTTAGTTGGCATCCCCGTACCTTCCACAATGGCATTTGTTGATAATGTAGTGGAGAGATGCAACTTAATGGGGGCATCCCCTTCATAATGCTCCAAAACCTTCTCTAGGGCGTTTTTGGTGCTATTAAAAAGGTCTTGATGATTTGTGGGAGTCTTTGCCATGGCCACGACCTTTGAGTCAAAAATGAGTGTAGCATCAGTATTGGTTCCTCCCACATCAATTCCAATAACATACACTCTAAAATCCCCCTTAATTATGGCAAATTATTTTTGCACTATTAAATCATGTAATGTTGATACAGTGCCGTAAGTTTCTCCATTTAAAATTTGGATTGTTTCTCGTTTAATTAACCCCACATTTTTAGCGTAATATTCATACTGCACAAAGTTTTCCGCATCCTTACTTCTATTCTTTACTACTATTACATCGTAAATTGTACCAAGTGGAGTTTCCATAACTTGATCAATTGATCTTATTTCCCTCTCGAAGCGTTCGTCTGACCAAGTTGTACCTTCCTTTAAGGGTGCTTTTAATAGTATTAAGTTGACGGCACGACCGTTTTCACGTTCGCTACGGCTTTCGGGGTTTAAGATGCTAACACCATCGTAGAATTCTTCTTCCACCCAGACAACCTTGATTTCATGGTCAGAGCTCTCGACTACTTGAACAAGATTGGTACCGGATTCGTCTTCAATTTGAATGAGTCCATCGCGGGCAAAACTAATTTTACGAGAAAAAGAGGAAAACTCCATACCCTCGCCGCTATAACGATATGTTACCCCCGACCAATTGGGAAAATAGGCTTGCAAATTGTCTCCATCATGCTCCTTTGCGTTAACCGAAAGTTCTTCTTGCTCAAAGTCGAATGCTCCGGGCTGCATCCATTGGTATGATAAAGTGGCTACTAATATTAAAAACACAACAAAAAATCCAAATTTCCATCGTCTTCTTTGCATAAGAAAATCCCCCACTTCACTTTTGGTTAATATATCCAGAATATGACTCACCGAGATCCCATTGATTTACATTCTTTACTTTTATAGTCATTATTCTAATTCAGCATATGGCGAAAGGTTCCTGCCCTCATGTTGCATATTCGAGTTTAAAAGAGGAAAACCTATTTGTGGGAGTGATGACCAAGATGTCACGTCGTAGAGGGTTAATGTCCGATGATCTCAAGTACGAGTTAGCCCGAGAACTTGGATTTTCTCACAAGGTGAAAGACGGTGATTGGGGTAACATCACCACCCGTGAGGCTGGTTCTCTGGTTAGAGCGGCCATTCAACGTGCTGAAGAGCAAATGGTTCGCGATGGAGAACCGCCACAGTAGAGGGGGCAACCCCTCTATTTTCCTCCCTTGAAAATTTAAGCCCCTCCTGTTATATTGTCTTTAAAGACAAGGGAGTTGTTTACGGTGGAAGGACCAACCTTTAAGAGAATCTATGTGGAAATAACTAATGTGTGCAATCAAGCCTGTCCTTTCTGTCCGGGCACCGCTCGAGCACCACAATTTATTTCAGAAGATGACTTCAGCCTAATTTTAACAAAACTCCAAGGACACTCGGGGCATCTTTATTTTCATGTTTTGGGCGAACCCTTGCTCCACCCTAAAATAGGGACATTTTTGGAGAAAGCCCATGATCGAGGTTTTTTAGTTAACTTAGTCACCAATGGCACTTTGATTAATCAAGTGGGGCATTCCCTGCGTGAAAAGCCGGCCCTGAGGCAAATTAGCTTTTCACTCCACGGATTAGCACATTTAAACGAGGAAACCGCCCTTAAGCATGTGCAAAACATTTTGGAGTTCATTGATGCCGATTATCCAAATCACTTCTACTCGAGCTTGCGGCTATGGGCCGGAGGGGTTAACGAAAATCTCTTTATCTTAAGGCAATTAAGCGAATATTATTCTTTAGACCATGATCTATTGGTTCATAGACTGAAGCAAAATCCCCTTCAGGGAATTCACCTTAAAGAAAAGGTTTTTCTAAATCCCGCAGATGAATTTGTCTGGCCGAGTCTCCAAGGAAAGATCCAACATGGTCAGGCGTTTTGCCTAGGATTAAATCAACAACTCGCCATTTTAGTGGATGGAACTGTGGTTCCTTGTTGTTTAGATGGTGAAGGTATAATAAATCTAGGCAATATTTATCAAGAAAGCCTTGGGGAAATTTATAGTAAAGAACGATGTCAAAATATTATTAAGGCCTTTTCCCAAGGCTATGCCGTGGAAGAACTTTGCAAGCGTTGCGGCTATCGCAGTCGTTTTTCCAAATAAAAAGCCGGCGTCACTTTAAACGCCGACCCTAGATCACCAAGAGTGGACATCGAAATATTCTCCATCCCATCTTCCGACCCAACTATGAACAAGCTTTATGGTTAATCGTCCTCTTGGAACATCGTGCATATGGAAATAACCATTGTTGTCTGTTCGCACTTCTCTACCGGTAGCCGTAATAATCACCCTTGCGTTAGATAGTGGTTCATAATAACGAGATTTATTTCTATTTTTGGTGTAAACAATATGATGATTACGATAATCATAAGAAAAGAATCCATCCACTTGATAGCGATATACAGGCGGACTAGGTTTAACAGCCACATTAGAGCTCGATCTTACCACTACGTTAGCGCTAGGTTGAACAACTATTGGAGGTGTGTTTACCCTTACTAACATATCACTTTGACAGCCCGACATTAAAATCACAGCAATCACAAACAAAACTAAACTTAGGTTCCTGCGCATAGTTCTCCTCCCTTCTGTTATGGTATTCAATACTATTAAGTATGTTATACTCTTCGCAGTCATTTCCCTCTTTTTGCCTTCATTCCTTTGTTTATTTTTGTTAAAAACTTACAAAATTTAGGAGGTTTTTGTCATGAAATATCAAAAGCCCGCTCCGGAACAATTAAAGAAGATGCTTTCCCCCGAACAATATAGGGTGACGCAAGAAGACGGAACAGAGCAACCGTTTAAAAACGCCTATTGGGACAACATTAGACCCGGTATCTATGTGGATGTGGTTTCGGGGGAGCCCCTGTTCTCTTCACTTGATCAATATGATGCAGGCTGCGGTTGGCCTAGTTTTACTAAACCCTTACAAAAAGAAGGGATGGTCTATAAAAAAGATAGCTCATTCGGTATGGAGCGCACCGAAGTGCGGAGCAACGTCGCGGATTCTCATCTAGGACATGTGTTTACTGATGGTCCGGAAGACCAAGGTGGCATGCGCTACTGCATTAATAGTGCTGCACTAAGATTTATACATGTTGATGATATGCAAAAAGAAGGTTATGAAGCATACTTAAGTCTATTTCAAGATTGACCTGATTATTTCAGCCACACCGTTTTCTTCGTTAGTGAGGGTTATTTTATCCGCGGCTTCTTTAAGGACCGGTTCGGCATTTGCCATGGCCACGCCTAATCCTGCCCATTTAATCATGTCTAGATCATTAAGGCTATCGCCCATAACCACAACTTCGCTCGGTTTAATTCCTAGGAGTTTAGTCACTTCTTGCAAACCGGAGGCTTTGCTCACGCCTTCTTTAACTATCTCTAAATTAGTCGGGGCCGAAGCGGTCACCTCTAGACCACCCCAACTTTCAACAATCTCTCTAATTTCCTGCAATACTTTCGGCTCTTCGTGCACAACGCCGAATTTCAACCACTTATGCTCATTCAAGGTATGCTCTTCTAAATTCCATGTGTCTTTGTTTGTTAAGAAGCTTTCTCCATGTGCCCAAAACCAAATATCGTATTTAATGGCTAACTGATAAAGTCGCTCCATGGTATTCTCGGGAAGATTATGCCTTGATAATAGTTCATTATGATTCTTCCACACTTCTGCACCGTTAGTAACAATCATGGGCGAAGTGGGTGTGATTAATGGCCAAAACTGCTCAGAAGAAATTCTTCCACGGCCCGTGGCAAAACTTACTATAATCCCCGCATCTTCCGCCTGCTTAATCCAGTATTGATTGATTTCGGAAACTTCTTGTGTGTTATTTAATAGTGTACCGTCTAAATCCAGTCCGATTAATTTATACATATTGTTTAATTTCCCCCAATATTTTTCAAGTAGTCCATTATGTTTTTTGCACTGGGAGGGCATCCTACCACGTATTTATAAAAATCTTTGCAGCAATTACCCACACCTATATCATCAAATATCTTGCCCTTGTAGCCCTGGCCGATTCTGAAAGTCTCGTGCAGATTTTTTAATGAATTTTGATTTTCTAAGCGTGCTAATGCATGAATTAGGCTTCCATAGCAGGCTGAACAAGCCTCTTTTTCCTTCACATAGCGGGCGTAGTATTCAACTGCGCGTGTTGGCTTTATTCTGGTTGTGCTGTGTTTAACATTAAATTCTTCAACTATTGTTGTATCGTCAAAAAGCCGCCCAACGCCAAGTTCCGAAGCTATAATGATATAAGGAATATCTTCCGCGGCGTAACCAAGGAGTTCGGCGTGGTAAGAATCTACTAAAACGGGATCCGCGCCAAGAATAATCCGATCCATTTGTACCGGATTGCCCCCTTCTTCAAAATCCAAATCACCGATTAGACCATCCACTACAACTAAATCAGTCTTCAACAATTTGTTTAGGTATGCAATGGGTTGGTGCAAACCCATTGTGTGAAAACGACGCTTTTCTGTATCAGGAATGCAACCCTTGAGATTTTTTAACGCTCCGGTTATCTTTGTTTGACAATGGCCTTTTAAAACGGGAAAATTTATTAAATAATCAATGTCATTCATGGTGTCGCAAATGTTTAGGCTTAGATCGTTAAAACTACGAGAATGATAACTATCTCTTTGTAAGTCGATCAATTTAACCCCATAACGCGTGGACAAATCAGTATATCCGCAAACCTCGAATGCTCTAGTAGTGCGATCCCCCACCCAAGAACCCTCGGCTATAACTATTTGTTGAAACCCATGGTCTTGTAAATATTTGATAACGCCTTCGACTAATTCGGGACTGGTTGTGGCTCCCTCTTCTGATGGTCTGGCAACGACTAGATTAGGTTTTAGACCAATACAAGATCCCGCGGGGATAAGCGAAGCAAGGTTGATTTTTTCTAAAAGTTCGCGAACCATTTGCTCGGCCTTTTGTCCATAGCTGACATAAAGTTTATTGAGCATTTAATCACCATCGCTTTTAAGATTTTAACCTGTTTTCGTCAAGCCACCGGCAAATCCTGCCCAATTCTATCTTTCCGAAGCATTTTGCAGGAAATAGTAGGGAAAAGCTGAAATGATTCTTTAACGAAAATTTAAACATAGAGGTGTAAGCATGGGTGGTTATACAAACTTTATGAAGATGCAAGATGGGGCCGAAATATTCGTTCGCAAGTGGGTTGAAGTGGAAAAGCCGAAGGGCGTTTTATTTATTGCCCATGGCATGGCAGAGCACAGTAAGCGTTATGATGCTTTTGCCCGGTTTTGTAATGATCTTGATCTACTGGTTATAGCCAACGATCATCGCGGACATGGTCGTACAGGCGAAAAGGCGCAACTAATGGGCTATTTTGCACCACAAGATGGGTTTGAACGTGCGGTGGATGACTTATATGAAATCATCCTTTCCGTTAAGGCGGAATTGCCCCGATTGCCCGTTTTCATCATGGGCCATAGCATGGGTTCGTTTTTGGTTCGGCGTTATGTGCAAAGATACGGTGATACGGTGCAAGCCGCTATTTTCATGGGTTCAGCCGGCAAGCCGGGACCCGAATTGCAAATTGCTAAGTTGATTGCCCGTTTGCAAATGATTAAAAGCCCCACTAAACCCAGCAAACTTTTGGATAAGATGTCTTTCGGTGGCTATAACAAGGCATTTAAAAACACCAAAACTGCATTTGATTGGTTAAGCAGAGATGAAGCTGAAGTCCAGAAATATATAGAAGACCCCCAATGCGGATTTGTGTGCAGCTCGGGATTTTTCTACGACCTTTTCTATGGTCTGGAAATAATCCATAAAAGCGCGGAGATCGACAAAATGCCTAAAGAACTCCCGTTGCTGGTAATAAATGGGGGGTCTGACCCCGTTGGAGGTAGCGGTGTAAAGACTTTTGTTGAGCAATTAAAAAAACACGGGGTAGAGAGAGTTACAAGCATTCTCTACCCCGGTGCTCGACATGAAATATTAAATGAAACTAATAGGACGGAGGTCATGGAAGATGTTGGGGCTTGGTTGCTAAAGCATGTTGACCCCGACTTAGACCAATAATTTTAACTGTTGTTCTAGGTAATCTACGTCCATTGTTTTCTTAACGCCAATAACATCTTTTAGAGGTGTGTGTCCCACTTTACCTTGCCTTAGACCTACCATCTGACCACTTTTACCGGCCAGGGCCAGATCCACTGCTTCATTGGCAAAACCTAAGGCAATTTCAACATCTGCCCATACCGGAACGCCGCCGCGCATGAGGTATCCTAAGATTTGTACTCTTGGAGAGCGGTTTGTGGCTTCTTTGTATTTTTCCGCCACAAAATGACTGACTCCTTCGTAAGCTAGATTACCAAAGGCATCTGTGGGTAAATCGCCGCGTTCCACCCCTTTAAGCTGTATACCTTCTGATACTATGGCTAGGGAAGCCTTCCCAGTATCGGATTTATAACGCTTCATAGCGTCAATCATTTCAGAAAGTTCCATGGGTCCTTCCGGACACATACAAGCACATGCCGGAGTGTTAAGGGCAATTGCCATTGCTAGCCAGCCCGCATCACGCCCCATTACTTCTACGATCATATCACGATCATGGGCAACATTACTATTAATCAAGCTATTAATTGCATTGACGCTTTGATTAACTGATGTGGCAAAACCAAGCGAACGATCGGTTCCCTGTAAATCATCATCAATTGTTTGCGGTGCACCTATGACCGTGACACCGAGTTCAGACAAATGGGAAGCAACACCAAGGGTATCGTCTCCACCCATGGCAATTAAAACATCAATCTTGCGCTCCTCAAGATTTTTTAATACCACATCCATCTGGTTGTCTTTGATAGGATTCTTCCTTGCAGTACCCAAGATTGTACCCGGAGTAAAGCGAGTTTTCTCCAACTCTCTTTTGTTTAAAGATATTGCGTTGTTGTTCACCAACCCTTGCCAGCTGTTTACAAACCCGGTTAAAGTATTACCTTCCCTTTCTAAACGCTGGGCTAGAAAATAAAGAAAATCATTGATTCCGGCAGAGTCGCCTCCTCCGGTTAAAACGGCAAAGTTCAAATAGGTCCCTCCTAGAATTA
This sequence comes from Natronincola sp., assembly GCA_012838515.1. GTDB lineage: Bacteria > Bacillota > Limnochordia > Darwinibacteriales > Darwinibacteriaceae > DUPA01. The sequence continues at coordinate 9,963 of DUPA01000204.1, forward strand.
AGATTATCTATAATAGATTACTAAACATTTTCCCGTCTAATTTAAGTTTTCCTGCTACCTATTTATCCTCCAATTAAAAATTGGCATCCTCATTTCGAAAACTTTCACTAAAAATGCGTATATGTCCACTTGTTCGTCTACTATCTTAGCTAAAGATTTACCCCGTTCGTGACCTGATCTTTCATCAATCCTACATAAGATTGGTGCCGTCCCTTGCTGGGCGGCTTGCAAGGTTGCGGTAAATTTATAAGCATGTGCCGGAGAAACCCTGTCGTCTCTATCTGCTGTAACAACCAAAGTTGCAGGATAAGCCGTGAAATGTACGTTATGAAGTGGCGAATATTTAAAGATAAACTCGAAATGCTCCTTATTTTCTTCAGCATTTCCGTATTCCGAAAGCCAACCGCGACCAATCTTAAATTTGTGATAGCGAAGCATATCAGTTATGGGAACGTGGCAAATAACCGCTCCAAAAAGTTCCGGCCTTTGAACCATACTGGCTGATACGGTCAGTCCTCCATTGTTACGACCTTCAATGGCTAACAGCCTAGAACTAGTATACCCGTTTGAGATTAACCATTCGGCACCTGAAATGAAATCGTCAAAAACATTTTGCTTGTTCTCCAGCATACCCCCTCGTGCCCACTCAGTACCATATTCGCCGCCACCGCGCAAATTGGCCACAGCGTAGACTCCGCCGAGCTCCAGCCAAAAGATCAAGGATGCTGAAAAGTAGGGTTTAACGGGAACTGAAAAACCGCCATATCCAGATAATATTGTGGGATTTTCACCATTTAGATTTAGGTCTCTTTTATGCACAATAAACATGGGAATCTCAGTACCGTCTTTTGATGAATAAAACACTTGCGATACCATGTAATCATCGGCCTTAAATCTTAATTCCCGTTCACCGAAGGGGGTGAGCTGACGTGTTTCAAAATCATAACGAAAGTTAGTTGGGGGATCTAAAAATGAACTAAACTGAATGAATAATTCCTTCTGGTTCTGTTTACCGGAGATGGCTCGAACTGCGGCCATGGCAGGAAGATTCAAGTCCACTAGAGAACCTTCCGCGGGATTAAATATCCGCACAACGGAATAGGCATCGTGCATATAATCTATTACGAATTCTCCATTGACATAGACTGCCGATGAAATTGAATCCTTTTGCTCCGGCAAGATTTCTTTCCAGTTGTCCACTGACGGATTCTTTAAATCTATACCAATAATTTTGCTCTGTGGGGCGTCTGAGTTTGTTAGAAAATAAAACTCAGTGCCTTCTACTCCTAAAAGTTCAAACGATGCTATACAGGGCTCAATCAATTTATTAAACGATTTGTCTTTTTCCAGCTCTTTATAGTAAACACCATTAAGCGAATCACTTCTGCTAAAAACTGATAGAACCAAGTAGCGTTGATCACTCGTTAAACGTGGGAAAAAGCATAATTCCCTATCTTCCGGTTCTTCATAGATCAACACATCTTTATTTTGTTCTGTACCCAATTCGTGCCAGTATAATCCATTATGATTATTTTTATCTTCCGCGGAAACAGACCCGAACTCAGGGCAGCCACTATAATAAAACCCTCGATCTTCTAACCATGCAATACTAGTGAATTTGGTCCCTTTAATCACTTCAGGAAAATCTTTGTTGCCATCTAAATCACGGATCCTTATCTCTTGCATATTACTATCACGCGTTGTAGTGGAATAAGCTAAATATTTACCGGATTCATCTACGCTAAAAGTGCTTATGGCTTTTGACCCGTCGCTACTCCAGAGGTTAGGGTCTAAAACGACTTCTTCTGTACCTTTTAATCCCTTTTGCCGACAAAGCACAGGCTGATTTTGCAAACCGGTATTTTTTTCGTAAAAATACCATGAATTAACCTTTATGGGAACGGAAGTCCGGGCATAATTCCAAAGCTCGGTTAGTCTTCTTCTAAAATCTCTGCGCACTTCTATCGATTTAAGAAATTCTTGAGTTTCGGCGTTTTGCATTTCAACCCATTCTTTAACCTCAAGGTCGTTTGAATTTTCCAACCAACGGTATGGGTCAGAAACCGTGGTGCCGTGATAATCATCGACAATACGATCCATCCTTGTAAACATTGTTTTCTCCTTTCGTAATGATTTGAGAAAATATTCTAAAATAAAAGCGTTCTCCTATCCTAACTGATTTAAGAGGAAAAAACACCTTATCCGCCATGAAATAAACCCCGTTGGGCATGACAGTACGGTAGTTTTCCGGATTCAGCCGAATATGGAACGCTTATTTTACTAAACCACGAGTCCGGGCAAATTAATTTATCTGAGAATTTTTCTTAAGAACCGCAAGAATGCTTTCTACTGATGGCTAAACAAAACCTAAATAGGATGTTAAGCAATATAACATTTAATTAATTCCCGTTCTTTTCAAAGATTCCTCCTTTTTCGAACAATAAAAGGAGCGAGTTAATCGTAAAATGCTTTTTCCCGCTTCCTTTAGCTTTTTAATCATATTGAAGTTGGAGAAGGTCAGTAGACCTTAATCGTTTCATGCCTAGACAAAAGTTCTATCCCAAAAACGATGTTGCGTAACGCCTTGAATAAAGTCGTCTACAAAACTATTGTTTCCTGAGGCCCTGATAACCCCGGCCAAATTACCATCCTGAGGAACATATGCCTCACCTGTAGTGGCAATTCCAATGGGTTTAAAAAAGCAGTAAGTTTCGTCAACAAATTTGGTCACATCTTTGTCAAACATGGGTTGATTTGCGGCGGTCCCTCCGACTACATAAAGAGAATCGTAAAGCACGGCATAGGTTGTGAAGAAACTTTCGTTTACCTCAAGTACCGTTCCGTTTACCCCTGTCACAGTCCCTAATTTTTCGCTAATGATTTCGTAAAAGGCACCGTTTTGCTCCAATGCCATGATAGTTGCATTGACCTCGTCATCGTTGAAATCATGCGCTACAATTATGCCCACCTTTTGCGTATGGGGACTATAAGGCTGACTTCCCATGCTTAAAATAGGCGATAACAGATCCACGTCAACATTGGCTATTGCAGGCGGATTAACCCCTACGTTGGCGGCAATCTTCGTTGCCAACCCCTGATCGACATTGGCGAACATATCTACGCTTGCTTGCCTAATGTTCTTGCTTTTTACTTTACCTATGTGAAAACTGAAGGTCTTAACTAAGTCATCTTTCTCCACGGGAGACATACTATTCCAAAACATTCTGGCTTGCGTAAAATGGTCTTCAAAAGAAGCAGAGGGAATTTCTCTAGTAACAACCCCTTCTACCTCCTCGGGATAATGTCCATATCCACCTTCTTCAACGGGCGTCTCATACGGAGAATTTTGTGCTGCCGAATTATTATGGTAGTGAACGGGGTCCACATCAATTCTATACCTGGAAAAACTATCACGCTGGTTAAAGTTGGTTTCAACCAATGGCTGATTAATTGGGATGTAATTGATGTTCCCTGTTCCTAAACGATGATAGTCCGTATCGCGGTAGGCAAAGGCTCTTCCTTGCAGTACAGGGTCATTGGAAAATGCTATTCCCGGCACAAGTGTTGCAGGATCAAATGATGACTGCTCTTCTTCGGCAAATGCATTTTCAACCAAGCGATTCAAGGTCATCTTTCCAATTATTTCTACGGGAATGATTTCCTCCGGCCACAATTTCGTATCATCGAGGACATCGAAATCATACTTAAATTCGTCTTCTTCGGGGATGAGCTGTACGCCTAAATCGTACTCCGGATAGGCTCCCCGCTCAATTGCCTCAATTAGATCATGACGATGGTAGTCCGGGTCAACGCCCCCTAAAATATTTGCTTCATCCAGTAACAGATTGTGGACTCCTAGAACCGGTTTCCAAACAAAACGGACAAATGTTGACTTGCCTTCTGCATTAATAAAACGGAAAGCATTAACGGGATAACCCTCCATCATTCTCCAGCTTCTCGGTCTACCGCGCATTGACATTAACCACATGATGAAATGGGCTGATTCTTGGTTATTCGTGATATAATCCCAAATGTTGTCATGTGCTGCAGTTGCTTGAGGTACATCAGTAATGGGATTTGGCTTTACTGAGTGTGTAAAATCTGCAAACTTCATTGCGTTATTTAAAATGAAAACCCCGAAATTAAGGGCTAAGTTATCGTAATTGCCCTCTTGTGTGTAAAACTTCGTGGCAAAACCGCGCACGTCTTGGGCGGTGTCCTTCGATCCTTTACTGCCGATGAAGTTAGAAAACCTGACAAAAACAGGAGTAATACAGCCTACGTCTTGCAAAAAGTGGGCTGTTGTAACTTGCTTCATTGATTTTGTACATTCAAAAACTCCGTGTACGCCAAAACCCCTCGCATGCACAACTTTTTCGGGTATGCGTTCACGACTGAAATGGGATTGTTTTCTATAAAAATGAAAGTCTTGAAACATTAAGGGGCCACGCTTTCCGGCCCTTAAGATCCAGCGATCGTTGTCAATTTTCTGCCCCGTATCGCCCGTGAGTGGTTTACCGGCATTTTTCTTGTAATATTGGGCTAATTGTTCTGTTTTTTCATTACTTATCTTTTTATCCATATCATCCCGCCCTATTAGTGTTTTCTTTGGTTAGCATGTCACTAAACACATGGGCTATACTTAAACTTTAAGTAAAGAAGACCGTGATGGTCTTCTAGGATATTTCTCTATGTACTTCTATTCGATTTTTTCCTTTGTTTTTTGCTCTATATAAGGCTCTGTCAGCATTACTATAATAATCAGAGGATGTTTCTACACCATTTAGTGAGGCAACCCCTATGCTTATGGTAATGGTTATTTTATCATCATTTGCTGTAAACCGGTGCCTAGCAACTTCTTGGCGCAAACGATCTGCAAAGATTAGTGTTGCGTCTAAAGAACTATCGGGAACGAGGATTAAAAACTCTTCGCCACCTAGGCGCACGAAGGTATCGCTTGCCCGCATTAATTTATCCACGACCTCCACAAATTCCTTAAGAACCTCATCTCCTGTGGGGTGACCGTATGTATCATTAACTAATTTGAAATCGTCTATATCCAAAACTATAAGACAAGAATGGGTTTGCCCACGCCTTACCTTAGCTACTTCATTTTTTATCAATTCATCTAAAAATCGTCTGTTGGGAAGTTTAGTTAGTGGATCATGGTAGGCCATGCGCTCTAGAACTGCCTGTTGTTCTAATATTTTGCGTTCTTGCAATTCACTTCTGCGAAAGTTTGCCCAGTTGACTATGGTTAACGCACAACCCACGAAAGTTATGACCATACCATTTACCAGGGATGAGCTTAAAATATGCGGAGATACATTTAAAAGAATCATGCCTAAAAAGAACAAAATATAAACTACTAAAAATGTTATAATCCCACGCAAGGGACGCTGAAAATATAATGTGCTGACAATAGTAATACTGATCATCATTGGTGTGAGATTTGTCATGACTGATTGATCAATCATGGTTATGGCTAAGCCGGTAATCAAAACGAATGCAATTACTAGGTTTAAAAAATTGTTCATAAAACGAAGACTATACTTTTTCTTTATGGCTCTACGGGAAATTAAAGCGCTAAACACACATCCGATTGAAGAAAGGGAATTAACAAAGATGATACCATTTCTCCATGTTTGCTCCGTATCAGTTGCTGGATTTACAAATAGCAAAAAACTCAAAGCCACAAGCATTGTGGCAATGGCAAGATGCGGGGCAGTAGTTGAGATCCTTTTAATTGATTCTCTTACTGCCCTTTCGGATATTTCTCGGTTTGTGGCGATGTTGATTAAAAGCTTACGACGTAAAAATCGCCATCTGAGTTTAACTTTATCCATTAATGTGTCCCCCCGACACTACTTTGAATAACAAATTACTTTGAACTATTCAGCGCACCTTCGAAATCCCCTGCCTTAAGTTCCTATTTATTCCAAATTGCGTTCAAAGCGCCATGCGTCTCGGCACATGTCAACCAGAGTGCGACTGGCAACCCAACCCAATTCTTTTTTAATCTTGGTGGCATCTGCGTAACATTCGGCCAAATCACCCGGTCGCCGTTCCGCGATTTCGTACGGAATCTCTACTCCTGTGGCTTCTTCAAAAGCGTGTACTAGTTCTAAAACAGAGGTGCCTTTACCGGTACCAAGATTATATATTTGCACTCCCGGTGTTGCCTTATGAAGTGCGACTACATGACCTTCCGCCAAGTCAACGACATGTAAATAATCTCTTACACCTGTGCCATCTGCTGTGGCGTAGTCGTTACCAAAGATACGTAGCTTTTCCCGTTTGCCTTTGGCAACTTGGGTAATATAAGGCATGAGGTTATTGGGTATGCCTTGGGGTAATTCACCAATAATCCCGCTTTTATGGGCTCCGATGGGATTAAAATATCTTAATAGAGATATGGATATATCCGGGTTAACCTTGGCAAGATCAGTTAAAATACGTTCACAGATAACTTTTGTTTCGCCATAAGGGTTAATGGTGGGTAAAAGGTCCATTGTTTCGACAAAGGGAACTTCGTTATCTCCGTAGACTGTTGCAGATGAACTGAACACAAATCTATTCACCTTATATTTAAGACAATTTTCCATGAGAACCATTGTACTTAATAAATTATTTTTATAATATGCTAAAGGCTTTTCAATTGACTCGCCAACCGCCTTTAAACCTGCAAAATGGATGACACCGTCAAAATCGTGTTCTGCAAAGATTTCTTCCATCTTTTCACCATCAGTTGCATCTACTTCGTAGAAGATAGGTCGCTTTCCGGTGATTTCTTCGATTCTGTCTACAACTTCTTTGTTGCTGTTAACTAAATTATCTACAATAACGACGGAATGATTATTATTAAGAAGTTCTACACAGGTGTGACTGCCTATGTAGCCGGTTCCTCCCGTTACTAGTATCGGCATTGTCTTCTCCCACTCTTTCTATTCTATACTTCTTCCCTTTGTATTTCTGACTGTACCGGCCATTTCCTTTTCCGGTTAAGGTTTTTATTTATACAGCCAAAAGCCTCGAATATTCGAGGCTTTTGGTTACTACTATCTAACTATTAAACGAGGTCTTCGTGGTGGTTCGTATCGACCTTCGGCGAATCTTACGTTACGGCCGTAGACCAGAATTGATGGCCCTTCCACACTTTCGCGGCGGCTCCGTCGCCCACCATATTCTTTGCTTACGGAAAATTTAACTGTTGCCACGTTATTGATCTGTGGCGCTCTAAAACCAAGTACCAATTGAGGTCTTTTGTACTCAATCGTATTGCGGTGCTGGTTGTAATTAAATCCACCTTCAACGGTCTTCACATCAAGTCTGCCCCGTGTGTTGCTATTGGAGACGCTGTAATGGTCATCAATGGATAAAGTCACATCTTCAGATTGACCCAAGAGTTTACCAATATCGACATCGATATCTACTTGGTCTCCGGCACGAATAATGTATGATGATGGGCTGAAAATATCAGGTACTTGTACAGGTATTCTCAAGTCTTGCTGATAACCTCTACTAATCTTTAACTCAATTCGTTGATCTTTCCATCTATTACTTAGATTGAATGATTCGGTAATAATGCTTCGAGCAGGAAC
>DUPA01000205.1 GCA_012838515.1 Natronincola sp.
ATCAAGTTCCTTACGCCCTGCAACGGATCGGTAAACACCACCGGATCGGTCATCTTGCTGCCATTCTTCCCACGCAACATTATTTGCCGATGGTTGAATCAAAATATTAGCATCTAAATCAATCAGCCGTTTTCTTGCCTCTTCTTGAATGGCGTCTAAATGGATTGCAAGCCCCAAATTGCCAAATGGGCTACGGACAACGGTGAGATAATTTAAAGGAGCAGAATCAATGCCGAGACCGCCTTTGCCTTCTAAGGTTCCTAAATTCACCTTATGCTGCCGATGAATAACAGTACCTGTGGGAGTAATAATCGGCGAAGTATTAAACAAACGATTGGTCTCCCCCCAGCGTAAAATCGCCGAACCGGCCACAATCCATGCTTCGTAATCTTGTGCAGCTTCAACAAAGGTCGATAGATAAATTTTCTCCATTGCCGTTGATCTCGCGAGAATTAAAGCTTTTATGGGTGAAATTCTTTTTGCAAGCACATATCTTCCCACCTCGAAGGGTTTTTGCGCAAATAAGGTGGTCACTGCTTTCTCCACTGAACTGCTTTTCCAAATACTTTGAGGGGCATTGCACATTAGGCAAAATGTTCCCACATGTTCCGGAAAGACGACTAATAGACGACCTTTACCGCTTTGTGCCCGTATTTGTGCCATAATCGATTGAATTTTGTTTCTAAAGTCTTGCTCTGTTTTATAGTTTCTTGCATCTAATTTCATTTGTACCGCAGCAATCATTGTTCATCACCTCACTAAATCCTTCGCCTTATAAAGCTTTAATCCTTGCTAGACAAAGAGGTTTGACACAATCTAAGCTAAAAGTTATGATGATTTTAGGGAGGGAGTCTAATGAGTAAATTAGAAAAGGACAAGCTTCTGCAGCGTTTAACCCGTGTAGAAGGGCAAGTACGGGGCTTACAGCGTATGATTAATGATGAAAAATCTTGTGCCGATATTTTAACACAAATTGCCGCTGTTCGGGCAGCCCTTGCCCAAGTGGGAAAAATGATATTTCAAGAACATTCAAGGGTATGTATTCAAGAAGCACTAGAGAAGGAAGGTGGCGAAACCGAAGCCATAGATGAATTGCTTTCGGTTTTGAATCGTTTGCTAAAATAGATTGAGATTCGTCTCAAGGCAACCAATCCATGGGATCTAAAGTCTGATCCCCTTTTTTAATTCTAAAATCTAAATGTGGTCCGGTTGCCGATCCTGTTCGACCCACATAAGCAATTGTGTCACCGACTCTAACCTCGTCACCGACTTTTACATTTAATTTAGAATTATGACCATACCAAGAGGTAAATCCATTGAGATGTTGTAAAACGACGCTTAAGCCTAGATTACCCATTACACCGGCTTGAATAACTTTTCCGGTGGCAGCTGCCTTCACGGGGGTTCCCTCCGGTACAGCAATATCAATTCCGCCATGAAATTGCCTAGTTTTGTATATGGGATGTATCCGATACCCGTAACCTGAACTAATTCTGCCCCGTACCGGCCATTGAAATGTGGGTTTTAGTCGCGTGGATCTACTAAACACCGCCAAATCAGAAGTGGGAATATATAGTGTCTGACCTAGCAATATACGATCAGGATTCGCTAGAGAATTGTATGTTATAATATTTTTTACCGTGGTGTTATAACGCACAGCTAATACAGAGAGATTATCTCCACCTTGCACCGTGTAGGGTAAAACACCATCTTCGAGCTGATCTAGAACCTCAAAAGTGAGTCGCCCCACAATACCATCTGCCTTTAAGCCCATGCTCGCTTGAATTCCCCTAATCAGCTCTTCGGTTTCTGTTCCGAAAATTCCATCGATGCTGAGTTCGTAGCCTAAACGAGATAATAATCCCTGTAAATTCTGAATGTCTGTGCCGTGCATCCCCTTACGCAATACTTTTGCTTCACACAAAGAAACTCCCAATGTAGGGAGTAAAAGGGACACGATAAGCAAAATTAAACCTAGTCTATAGCGCATAGGCTTCCCCCCCGTAGCCTTTTATTTATTATAAGCACGGGGGGGAATGAATATTCTTGACAATTATTTATTTAAAGATTTTCCAGATAATCATATACTTCCATTGCGGCAATGGCACCATCACCCGCGGCAGATACGATTTGTCGTAAAGGCGTATTGCGAACATCACCTGCTACGAAAACCCCCGGAATATTTGTACTCATATTTAATCCCGCCACAACATACCCTTGTTCATCAAGGATACCCGTATCTTGAAGAAATTTAGTGTTAGGTACGAGACCAATATAAATAAATACGCCGGTTGCTTCGATAACGCTGGTTGAATTATCTTTCGCATTACGAATTAGAACACCATCAACTTTAGAGTCACCCTGAATTTCTTCGATAACTGAATCAAAGATAAATTTGATCTTAGAATTCTTGAATGCTCTTTCTTGTAAAATAGCTTGTGCCTTCAATTTATCACGGCGATGTACAATCGTAACCGAACTGGCGTAGCGGGTTAAAAAGATTCCTTCTTCAACTGCAGAATCGCCTCCGCCAACCACGACAACATCCTGATCCCTATAGAAAGCACCATCGCAAGTGGCACAGTAAGAAACACCGCGTCCGGCTAATTCCTTTTCACCGGGAACTCCAAGATACCTAGGTTGGGCACCACTGGCAATTATCACTGCTTGGGCCCTGATTTCCTCATTACCCATTTCAATGATCTTAGGCTGCCCTTCTAGTTTTACCCCCGTTACCTCGCCCATCTTCCATTCTAAACCAACCTCCAGAGCTTGATTATACATATGCTCCGATAGTTCAGAACCTCGAATTTTACCAAATCCGGGATAGTTCTCTATATCTAACGTATTTTGCATTTGCCCGCCATATAGACCGCGCTCTATTACGACGGTTTTCATATTGGCCCGAGCGGCATACAAACCGGCAGATAAACCAGCTGGTCCACCACCTATAATGACTAAATCATACATGATTATCTCCCCTTTCCTACTGAGTTAAAATTACCTTTGCAAGCCCAGGAGAAATCCATACATCATCTGAACCAACCAAAATACCCTCCACATCAGCAGAACGTTCCATAAATTCAATACCTTTTTCCCAACCAAGAACAAATACTGCAGTGGAAATCGCATCGCAAATAGCGGCAATTTCACCGACAATGGTTACACTATGCAAGTCATCAGCGGGATAACCGGACCTAGGATCAATAATGTGATGCCACCTTCTCCCACCATGTTCAAAATAACGTTGGTAATCACCGGAAGTTACTACAGTAGTGTTTTCCAAGGGAAGCACCCAGCGAATCTCCGTAGGTTTTTTGGGATCTTGGACTCCAACACGCCAAGGATTATCATCTGGTCTGCGGCCAATAACCGATATGTCTCCGCCTGCATTAATAATAGCCCTAACAACCTTCTTGCTACGTAAAAACTCGATGCCCTGCTCCACCACGTAGCCCTTGGCAATACCGCCTAGGTCTAAGACGGTTCCTTCTGGTATGCGAACCTGTTTTTCTTCCATATTGATCTCGACCTTATTATAATCTACGGTTACAAGGGTTTTTTCAAGCTCAGCATCGTTTGGTACATAGTGATCTCCACTACCAAAACCCCATAGATCAAGAACGGCTCCAACGGTAATATCAAAGGTGCCCTGAGAACGTTCTCCCATCTCCATACCTAGTTGAATCACTTCTAAAGTGCTTTCGGAAACCTTAACCCATTCACCTACATTTTCATTTATCCGACTGACGTCACTCTGTTCAATAAACCTAGATAAGGTTTTCTCCAAATCTTGCATGATTTTAAACGTTTCGGCCACTAACTTTTCTGATTTGCGATCATCTACACGTATATCGACAATTGTGTCCATTAGTTGCATAGAAGTCTGAGTGGTTGCATCTTTTTCTGCAAGTAAAGGCTGAATTCCAAACATATAGCCCAATAGAAGAAATATTACAACACCCAGTCCAACAAGGACTTGTACACGATAGTTATTTTTCCACTCGATCTCGTTCACCAAAATACCTCCCTAACCGGTGGCTTCCTTCTCGAGTAAGCCTTTACCCTCTTGCCATTCAATGGTATTCATGGGACAAACAGCGACACACTCTTGACAATTAGTACAAAGATCGTAGTTAATTCTAGCCAAATTATCTTCCATATAAATGGCACCGGTAGGACAAGTCTTTACACAACGCTGACAAGCTATGCACCCAACCGAACAGGCCTGACGTACAAAACGTCCGGTCAATAAAGAACGACAACGGATATGGACACCTTGCTCCACATCGACTAGTGTTATGATATCACGGGGGCAAGCTTCCACACATTTGCCACAAGCGGTACATTTATCCTCAATCACCACGGGCAAACCATTATCGTCCATATACATGGCATCAAACGGACAAGCATCAACACATGAACCATATCCTAAACAGCCGAAGCTACAAACTTTATCTCCACCTTGTGTAGCATTGGCGATCCGACAATCTCGGGGACCGTCATAGGTTCCTTTTTGTTTTGCCTCCTCTAAACCACCCTTACATAAAACTTGGGCAACTTGACGCCTAGGTCCGTCAGATTCCACGCCGATAATGGCGGCAACTAACTTAGCCACCTCGGCACCACCAACGGGACATCCATTTGCCGGGGCTTCTCCCCCTGCAACATTTTCAGCAAAACTACGACAACCGGCATAACCGCATGCACCGCAATTTACACCGGGCAATACATCCTCTATTTCGTCAATCCTAGGGTCTGTCTCCACTGCGAATTTTTTTGAGGCAACACTTAAGCCAAATGCAGATAAGGCGGCAATGCTACCCATACTAATGAGGGAAACAAAAATCGTATTCATTGCAAACCCCTCCTTAACCTAACCATCCTATACTAAGCCGGCAAAGCCGCTAAAAGCCAAAGATAACAGACCAGCAACTATAAATGCTATTCCCGCCCCCTGTAAAGGCTCGGGAATATCAGAAAATCGCAAGTCTTCTCTAATACCCGCTAATAAAATTAACGCCAAAGTAAATCCTAAACCGCCACCTAAAGCAAATACAACCGTTTGGATAAACGTATAGGCATCTTGTACAGCCATAATTGCTAACCCCAAAATCGCACAGTTTGTGGTGATAAGGGGTAAGAAAATACCCATTGCCCTATACAAACCGGGACTTGTTTTGTGTAAAAACATCTCCACAAGCTGAACCATTGCCGCGATAACTAGAATAAACGCCATGTTCTGTAAGAACGGCAAGCCAAAGGGTTGTAATATGAATGTTTGAATCAACCAAGTAGCCGCAGATGCAACCACCATAACAAAAGTAGTTGCCAATCCCATACCAACGGCCGACTCAACCTGTTTGGATACACCCATGAAGGGGCAAATTCCTAAAAACCGAACCAAAACAAAGTTATTTACCAGTAGTGCACTGAGCAAAATTACAAATAAACTCATTAACAACCCTCCTAATTAGCCTTTAGCCGAGCTGCAACCATATTCATTACAGCAATAAGGATACCTAAAGTTATGAACGCTCCCGGTGGTAATGTCATTATACCTAAAGTGGCACCTTCAGGTATGATTCTTAGCCCAAAAATAGTACCTGCGCCTAAAATTTCGCGAACAGCACCTAGTAAAGTCAAGGCCCAAGTAAACCCTAGACCCATACCTAACCCATCAAAAGCCGATGCAATAACACCATTTTTCGAAGCGTAAGCTTCTGCCCTACCTAATACTATACAGTTAACCACGATTAAAGGAATAAATAAACCTAAAACCTTATGCAAATCGGAAAGATAAGCATTCATAAACAAATCAACGATAGTCACAAACGTGGCTATAACTATAATAAAAGCAGGGATCCTCACCTTATCGGGAATCAACTTCTTTAGAAGGCTAATCAACGCGCTGGAACAAACTAAAACAAAGGCTGTTGCGAGCCCCATAGACATGCCATTTTTGGCACTTGTTGTTACGGCCAAGGTTGGACAAAGACCAATTAGAAGTCGGAAAGTGGGATTGTCTGACCAAAGACCTTTAAGAAAATCTTTATAAATCC
>DUPA01000206.1 GCA_012838515.1 Natronincola sp.
ATACCCAGATAAAACACAACTTCACCTTCTTTACTTAGTTTGGATTGAAGTCCACTCATCTGAAAAGCATCACTACCTTGTGCTAAATACGGAGTAAGGCCAAATGCCTAGGTCATGCCTACTTTGACGGACACCAGATCGTGATCGTATAATAAAATCACGAAGGGGTGTTGATGTTGGGTATCAAAAGCGCAAGATACGATGAAGAATTTAAAGAGCATGCCGTCAAAATGGTGGTTGAGCGTAACTGCAGCATAACAGAGGTTGCAAGCGATTTAGGCGTATCTCAACCAACGATAAGGCGTTGGGTCAAGGAACGCACCGAACCTGGAGATTCGGCCAATAGACGGCTGGCTGAGCTTGAGGTCGAGAATAAGAAACTCAAGAGAAAGTTGGAGAATGCAGAGGAAACCATTGATGTATTAAAAAAATCCGTCGCCATTTTCGTGAACCCGTAGAATCAGTCACGCCAAGTGAGAAATATGAATTCATCAAATCTCACGCCTCCGGGCATTCTGTGGTGAAAATGTGCGAAGTTTTGGACGTGTCCCGGAGTGGATATTACGATTGGGTGGATAGACCAGCGTCGGCGCGGGCGGAAAAGCAAAAAGCGATATTGGCCAAGATTCGGAAAACTCACGAAAAGCACCCGTCATATGGCGTTGACCCCATTTGGGCCGAAGTAAACGAGTCCATTCCTTGCAGCCGGGGTACCGTCTATAGATTAATGAAGAAGCATGGAATCCAATCCACACGCAAGAAGAAGTGGAAGGCCACAACAAACAGTAAACACAATCTACCAGTCGCCCCGAATCTTTTAAATCAAGTTTTTGATTCCCCGATACCTAATGCGGTGTGGGTCGGGGATATAACGTATCACTGGACCGATGAAGGATGGGTTTATACCGCCATCGTTAAAGACTTATGTACAAAAGACGTTGTAGGGCATGCCTCAGACAAGACAATGACCAAGGAATTGATCATCAAGGCCCTGAAGATGGCGTTGAAGCGAACTGTCGCAGCTAAAGGGTTGATATTTCATTCAGATCGGGGTAGTCAATATTGCTCCAAAGCCTTTCGGGCGTTACTTAAAAAGCACAATATCCGGCAAAGTATGAGCAACAAGGGCAATCCCTATGACAATGCGCCAGCCGAAAATTTCTTCAGCTGCCTAAAGTGTGAATGCACGAACTTCTACCGCTTCAAGACCAGATCAGAAGCTAAACAAGTGATTTGGGAGTACATCGAAATCTTCTATAATCGGCAAAGAAGGCATGCTGCGCTAGGTTGGATTAGCCCACTAAAGTACAAACAACAGCTTGAAAAATTGGGTTTGACGGCCTAAAACGAGTATGAAAGTAAACGGGTGAATCACTTAGCTAAGTAAACGAAATGGTGTCCAATTTGGAGAGAATGGCTCAACCTTCAACATCTAACTCATTCGTGTTTTGCTTAACAGAGAGAGGGATCAGTCTTTCAATTACGAGTTTTATCACCCAAGGGGAGAACGATCCGCCTCTCAATCCATTAAGTATATTTTCTCAAATAA
>DUPA01000207.1 GCA_012838515.1 Natronincola sp.
GAAAAACAGCAAAGACTAACTGATGCGCCTAGTTTGGGAAGACTAGGCTTCATCTTCCCTTTAGAATACGGTCACGCAATCTGGGAGAGAAGTGGCCGAAGAGTGTTAGAGACTACAGCAATTAGGCTCCAGAAACATTGAGTCTCCTTGGATTAATCTCTTTCATTCTTCTAGCCAGCGTTCTTCCTTTGCTAATACCAAAACTGTCCTTAATGAAGCTTTAGCGTCGTTAGATGAAACAGAGCTGACTAATTCTTTTCTTGAGCTGCAAATTAAAAGATATCTTGAGGATCCGTTAATTCCTAAAGATTGGAGATATTATCTAATTAAGTATGAGGAAATGCGGAAGGGTCGATTCGCTATGTTTTACTGGGAGAATCCTGAAGATAAAAACTATGACTTAATTATGATGAATACGGAAAAGAGTATTAGCGGTAAGAACTGGAACGTGTTTTTACGCACGCTTTCAGTTCAGCCTGAGCTTAGAGGAAAACTTGAGCTAGGCGATTATGCCTACCAAGGTGACAAGCTTCGTATACTGGAGGCAAATTGCGAGATGGAATGTTTGAATGATCGATACGTGATTCATAGAGATGAAGAATCTATCAATTATCCCATCCTACAAGAGAATGGAATTGATCAAGAAGATCGGGTTATAAAAGGCAAAGAAATTATTCTATCTCTTTTAAAAGAAGTATAAGTCTTGATAAAGCAGGGACTCTTTTACAAAAGGAGGATCTTAACCTTCTATCTACAATAGCTTAACGGTGCACTACCTAGCAGGACTTATTCAAACAAATATCTAGAGGAGGAAAAACAATATTGTCGAAGCAAAATTTACTGAAACTATCTGTCCTATTACTCGCACTCGCACTCGCACTCACGCTCACACTAACTGGTTGCCTTGGTGGTAGCCTTGGAAACAGCAAAGATCAAACTATTCAGGAATTTTTAGAAGAAGTAACTACCACATACCGTTCTAAAGATCTTAAGTAAGCGTCAAAGCTACCACACCTAACAATTTTCTATATCACGCGGGCTATGATAGCTAATTAACCATTCAATGTTCTTCTTATCTTTGTTTACTCTAATTATCTCTTTAAAATAGTCCCAGTCCACAATAGAAAGCGAATGACCAATCACGATGATCTTCCTTATGTTTGATAGGCCATCAAAAAAACCTTGATGGTTCGTTATAATATCCTTGCAATACTTGGTGGTTTCATCATCATACCAAGAAAGGTTTCGAGCTGCAGTTTCAATGCCTGCTTCTACCATCTCCCGTTTTCGACTGCTTTTGTACCTTGGCAAGCTATAATCACCAACTAAACCACTGTCACCTGCACCAGGGATATGACCAATTATCAACTTATCCTTCGGGTGGTATTTCTCTTTTCGCCTGCAACCATGAATATAGCAAACATTCCCTTTATCCACGTCATACAGCTTTTCTATGAATTCCGTGTAGTTAAAGTTTAGCGTTTTGGAATTACGGATTACTCCATCAAGTGGTCTGTAAGCTATATCCGGCACCTTCAACGACTCTACCCACATGCGAAATCTTCGTGGTAACTCATTTGTTATGGTTTGTGCAGGTCCAGTCGCTGCATCTACCGCTAAGAAGAAATCCGCTGCTTGTGCATCTGGGTCATAAGCAGCGAAGTCGTCAATCCACATATCTACAACACCAAACATGGCACCACTATCGATATGGGCTAAAGCATCCTCAAAATCTGCCCATAGATCCTCAACATTCAGATAGGTTTCAAGTGCAAAACGCAATGGATTATTCTTTCCCAACGTATCTCTAAAATTGTAATAACTGGATCGGACACCATGCATTAAATCAAAGCCATTGCCTATAATAAAAAGTGAAGTCTTAGAATCAGTCACAGATATTTCTGGCTTTTCAATGACCTTAAAGGGTAA
>DUPA01000208.1 GCA_012838515.1 Natronincola sp.
CGCGAAGAAGTCTTTTCCACAGTGATTATAAACGGCATCTAAAATAACTCTAATCCCCACGCCGTGACATGCATCAACCAATTCTTTAAGCGTTTCCCTATCTCCAAAATGGGGATCAATATTAAAATAATCACTGGTATCGTACTTATGGTTCGAAGGCGAGGTGAAAATGGGAGTCAAGTAAAGTACAGTTACACCCAGCTCTTGCAAATGCGGCAAACGCCGAATGATTCCTTCCAAATCTCCACCATAAATTGAGGCTCTGGTAGGCTTTTCATTATCCCAAGGAGTTACACCAACAGGATCTAATGTGGGATCTCCTTTTTCAAATCTATCGGGAAATATTTGATACACCACTCCATCTGTTAACCATTGAGGGGTATCCAACATGTCAGCCTCATTAATATAAGGATATTGAAAAAATACAACGCTTGAGCGTTCCACGCAGATTCCTTGTTCATGAAACCATACCGTTCCGTTTTCACCTTCTAATAAAAACACATACTGAAGACGGGGCGGGTTAAGTTTCAACTCTGCGGTAAAGTAGTCAAAACGCCCATCACATGCTTTTTTAACAAGTGGTACCGACGATAACTCGGTGGGGGTGTATTTGTCTCCATAAAGTGTCTTTCCACCTTGAACAGTCCCTCGTTCAGCGCGCACCACCACGCGTAACGTTTCTCCGTCTATGGGATAAGCCCAAGGAAAAGCGGCTATGTGATCCACAAAAATACTCTTCAACACAATAATCCCCCCTAAAGACTAACTAACCTAATTGTACCACATTGCCGGATTTACTATAACTTATCTTTATTAAATGACAGTCCTTGACAAGCCGTTACACAAGTGGGTAAAGTGGACTTAACTGGAAAAATAATCAAAAGCTCGCAAGCTAAGAACAATCACTTAAGATATTTCATAAATTCTAATATGATTCATACATAATGACTAAACTAATTGCCTAAGTACTTTTCCGCATTAAAAAATGAAATGGATGGAGGAAAAACCATGTATCAAGGAATCTTTGATATAGATCCGTGGAAAATTAAGACCGATAAACTTAAACACGAAGATATTAGGTTAGTTGAAAGTTTGACCTCAACCGGCAACGGTCATATGGGTCTCCGCGGTAACTTCGAGGAAGGCTATTCAGGAGACTCGCATAAAGGAACATATCTAGCAGGTGTTTGGTATCCTGATCGTACCAGAGTTGGTT
Source organism: Natronincola sp. (assembly GCA_012838515.1). Classification (GTDB taxonomy): domain Bacteria; phylum Bacillota; class Limnochordia; order Darwinibacteriales; family Darwinibacteriaceae; genus DUPA01. Next base: position 1,217 of record DUPA01000208.1, read on the forward strand.
GGTGGAAAGTTGGCTATCCCGATTATTTCGGCAAAGTGATTAATGCCATGGATTTCATTGCAGTGGATATTAAAGTAAATGGCATTAAACTCGATCTTAATAAAGTTACCTTTGAAGATTTTCACCTAGAACTAGATATGCAACAAGGCGTCTTAACCAGACAGTTCACTTATTTAGAGGAGAGTACCGGCGCAAAAGTTAGATTTTCCTTCCGGCGTTTTGTAAGTATTGTTACGCTGGAAGCCTCGTTTCAATGTATTGATGCAGAAGTACTTCAAGGGAGTGCTGAGCTTCAATTTACTCCTTTATTAGATGGCCATGTGAAGAATCTAGACAGTAACTATGATGAAATATTCTGGGAAGCACTTGACCGAGGCACCGAGCCTATTCATTACCTCACTACGCGTACAACGGAGAATCAGTTTAAGATCCCCCAGTTTACGGTAACAGGTCTGATGAAAAACAAACTAATTGCCCAAGGAATTGATTTTGCAAGCGAAAAAAGCGAAAGTACTTGGGGGGTTGCAGAAAGTTTTAAGCTAAAACTAACCAAAGACGAGAAATGTCGTTTAGAAAAAACGGTTGTCATGTTAACTAGTAGAGATGTTGATCCCTGGCAACAGCTGGATAAAGGTAAAGAGATCTTACAACGCTTAACTGATTACGATTTTGAAGAACATTTAAAGGAGCATGCGAATGCATGGCAAGAAAGGTGGAACAGTGCCGATGTCTTCATAGAAGGCGATGATGCGGCGCAACAAGGAATTCGCTATAACATCTTTCAACTGCTCCAAACGTACTACGGACATGATGAACGTTTAAATATCGGGCCAAAAGGATTTACCGGTGAAAAGTACGGTGGCGCCACCTATTGGGATACGGAAGCTTTCATTTTACCCATATATTTATCCATCGCCAACGAATCGGTGGCAGAAAAGCTGCTCCACTACCGCCACAGGCATCTACCGAAAGCCATAGAAAATGCAGACAAACTCGGTTTAGAAGGTGCGCTATACCCCATGGTAACCTTTAATGGCGAAGAGTGTCACAATGAATGGGAAATCACTTTCGAAGAAATTCATCGCAACGGCACCATCGCTTACGCCATTTATAATTATACAAATTACACAGGGGATCGTAGCTATCTGGAAAACTACGGTATTGATGTCCTTGTGGAAATCAGTAGATTTTGGGCTGATCGTGTCCATTTTTCCGAGGCAAAACAGCAATACATGCTCCACGGAGTAACCGGACCTAACGAATACGAAAATAACGTGAATAACAATTGGTATACAAATTTTATTGCCCAATGGAATTTATCATATACCATCCAATGTCTTGAGGAGATTAGTCGCGCCAAAAAGATCGAGCTTAATGTTACCGGAGAAGAGCTCAAAAAATGGGAAGATATAATTGAGCGCATGTACCTCCCCTACGATGACAATCGCGGTATTTTCGTGCAACACGACACCTTTTTAGATAAAGAATTACTACCTGTGGAATCACTAAAATCCGAAGATATTCCTCTCTGGCAAAACTGGTCGTGGGATCGCATTTTGCGTTCTTGCTTCATTAAGCAGGCAGATGTTTTACAAGGTCTGTATTATTTCCGCGATGAATTTAGCAAAGATGAATTAAGGGCAAATTTTGAATTTTACGAACCCATGACAGTACATGAGTCATCTCTCTCTCCTTCCATTCACAGCATCTTAGGTGCACAGCTAGGACTGGAAGATAAAGCAGTGGAGCTATATGCAAGAACAGCGCGCCTAGACTTGGATAATTATAATAATGATACACAAGATGGCTTGCATATAACGTCCATGAGCGGAAGTTGGCTTTGCATTGTTCAAGGTTTCGCAGGCATGATAGTAAAAGACAACACCTTGATCTTTAGTCCTTTTGTCCCTAAAGAATGGCAAAGCTATGGATTCAAAATATCATTTAGGGGACGTTTGCTTGAGGTTAAAGTAAATAAAGAAGCCACAACTGTTACACTGATACAAGGTGAATCAATTGAGCTGAAAGTGCATGATAAAACCGTATCACTGGATACTAAAAACTCAACTAAATCAGTGTCACACCTAAGTTAGGAGGGTTATGGCATGATTAAGGGATTATTATTCGACCTAGATGGCGTTATAACTGATACGGCTATCTACCATTACAAAGCATGGAAAAAGCTAACGGACGAGCTAGAAATACCGTTCGACGAACAAGTGAACGAATTACTCAAGGGAATCTCGAGGGAACAATCCTTGCAAGTGATTTTAAGAGAGGCGAAGGTTGAGGGGAAATATAGCGAAGCTTTGCTCAGCGAATTTTTAGAACGAAAGAACGGTTATTATATAGAGATGATCGGAAAAGTCACCGAAAGAGACATACTTCCCGGCATC
>DUPA01000209.1 GCA_012838515.1 Natronincola sp.
ATGGAGCAGATGTATCCACATCCATCGAAGAGACCCAGGCATTTAATCCGGGGGCAGTAACGGAGCAGATTAAAGAGGGCGTGCAGATGACCAGAGGTCAGGTAATGACCTATGATAATCGTTATGTTAGGGGTTGGTTTCACGCCTATTCCGGAGGTAAAACCACGAGGGCAAAGGAGGGCTTAGATTATAGAGAAGAAGAACCCCCTTTTACAAAAAGTGTTTCGCTACCTGAAAATCAGTTTGTACCGGATGACGTAAAATTGTGGACAGTTGAGTATGGAGCCTCGGAGTTAAGATCCCTTTTAACAACAAAGGGACTTAATGTGGGCGATATTACCGAACTTACAATTGTAGAACGGGGCGAAAGCGGACGGGTAACGAAGATTTTAGTTAAGGGAACCCAAGGGGAACAAGAGATTAGTGGTCCGGAATTTCGTTTAGCCCTTGATTCAACTAAGATGAAATCAACTTTGGTTGAAGAATTCAATTATGCCGATGGCGTTTTAAAAATTAGTGGCACAGGATATGGTCATGGTGTGGGCTTGAGTCAATGGGATGCATATATGTTAGCGAAGCAAGGTAAAAACCCTGAGCAAATAGTGGGGACATTTTTTAAAGGTATTAAAGTACGTAAAATGTATGATTAATTCTAACTAAACCTCCCTTAGCATACGATGTTACTAGTACAAAAGCGGGGAGGTTTTTTTGTGGAAGATAAAAGGTTAAAACAAGTTGTGCATCAGTTGGTGCTTGCCGAACGGGAAAGGCTGACTTTAGACGGGGTAACCCACGTAGAAAGTTTTGATGATAGGGAAATTGTTTTAGAAACAGATCTTGGTGGGTTAATTATTCAAGGAGAAGATCTGCATATTAAAGAGCTAAACTTAGAGACGGGCAATTTATTGGTGATGGGTTATGTGGATTCTATAGAGTATTTAGGTGAGTCTTTAAGCAAAAGAGGCAAAGGCTTTTTAGCCCGTTTGTTTAGATAACTCGTCAGAGGAGGTGTCTTACTATGGAACCTCTCGGAACCCAGCTCTATGCCTTTGGAATCGTCTTGATAGCCGGAATCTCATTGGGCATTCTTTTTGATTTATTTAGAGTGTTACGGGGAATTTTAAGACCTGGCTTTTTAAGCACGCCATTATTGGATTTGCTCTTTTGGGCTCTTTTTACGCCCATTTTACTTCTCTATTTATTACTGGCAAATTGGGGCGAATTACGAGGTTATGTGTTTATTGCTTTGATTTTAGGTTTTTTCTTTTATCGACTATTATTTAGCACAATGGTGACAAGCTTCTTAGTGTGGGTGGTTAAGATAGTATCGGGGCTACTCAACTTACTAATTTGTTTTTTGCTGTGGCTAGGATCTTTTCCACTTTTGTTAATCCAAGAAATAAAGTTTTCAAGGGCATTGCGTATAAGCAGGCGGTTAAAACCTAGATTGCGTTGGAAGAAATTTGGTCCAAAATAAAAGAAAGCAGGAGAATCTAAGCAAAGGAGGAATGCAGGTAATTAGGAGGTTTTGGATATGGCTCGCAGGAGAATTAAGCCTTGGCTGCTTTTGCTTTTTATCTTGATTATATGGGTTGGAATTGGTTTTGCTAAAAATGCTTATGGAAATTATAAATTAAAGCAAAAAATTCGTGATTTAGAAAAGGAAATTGCTATCCAGAGATTAAGAGGAGAAGAACTGGAAGAAGAGATCGTTGAATGGGAATCACCTGAAAACATCGAAAGAGTGGCCAGAGAAGAGCTGGGCTTGGTTAAACCGGGTGAGGTGATGTACATATTATCGGAGCCAATAACGGATGATATTGACTTAGATGTTAAGAAAAGATAAATGGTTTAGTTTGTTAACTCCTATTCTGGAAAGTGGTCGTATTGACACAAAAATTCCAATAATATATAATATGTCTTAGCCGCGTGCCCTGCAACGGCAAAATCCAAGAGGAGGAATTTTTTAAAGTATGTCAATTGATGTCGGCAATGTTGTCGAAGGGAAAGTTACCGGAATAACCAATTTTGGCGCATTCGTAGAACTCTCCAATGGAAAAACCGGTTTGGTCCACATTTCTGAGGTCGCTGATGCTTATGTGAAGGATATTAAAGACTTTATCAAGGAAGATGAAACTGTAAAAGTTAAAGTCATTAATGTTAGCGAAGGGAAAATTGGTTTGTCTATTAAGCAAGCTAATCCCAGTCCTAGTCCCAATTCTAATCAATCACATGATCGTCGCGGTCCCCGCAGGAAGGTTACAAGGCCTGTGGATTTTGAAGAGCGTTTGGCTCGATTCTTAAAAGATAGTGATGAAAGGCAAACTGCTCTAAAGAAAAGTCAAGACTCAAAACGGGGAGGCAGGGGCGCGAGATAAAATAATTTAGTTAAGCTATAAACACACACCTCTTTGCGGAGGTGTGTTTGTCTAAGGATGTGATTTTCTGAAATACGAAAAGGCAACCAAGGAAATGCTGGCCATGATCAAGGAGCAGTTAGGACGCGAACCTAGAGGTGTATTAGGTGTAAGCAGCTTTTGTAAACACGGTCATGTACAGGTCATTGTTAATCGTCCGCTCTCGGCTTCGGGAACAGAGTTAGAGATCTTCCCCACTTTATATTGGTTAACTTGTCCGTATTTGCGAAAAGAAATTGCGTTGCTTGAGGGTGAAGGTCTTATAGCCGAATTTGAGGAGTTAATTAAGGAAGATTCTCAGTTCGCAGAGGCACTTAAGAAAAACCACGAAGATTACGCGAAACGCCGTTTATCATTAATACCCAGTGAAGTTCAAGGGAGACTAAAAGAAGAATATCCCGAACGCTACCAAGTTCTAGCTGAATCCGGGGTAGGCGGTATTCGAAGCCCTGAAGGGGTGAAGTGTTTGCACACGCATGTTGCAGACTATTTGGTTCATGGAGAAAACGTTATAGGTGCTAAAGTTATAGAGAAACTAAACCAATCGCTAGCCTGTGTTGAAGGTCAATGCGGGGAATTTCTCGGATGAGGGCTGTTTTAGACATTGGCACTAATTCGGTGCGGCTTTTGGTTGCAAAAGTCGCCAAGGATACAATAGAACCCTATATCCAACAGATACGTATATCACGTATAGGTGAGGACATAGATGGTAGCGGAGAACTTTCAGCCATAGGTATTTGGCGCACAGTTAAGGCTTTGGGCGAGTTAAGAGCTTTTATTCCCCCTTCTATCCCCGTAGATGTCTTGGCCACAAGTGCAGTTCGCGATGGAAGTAATCGCCAAGAATTCGTTGATCTAATAGAGAAGGAGTTTGGCTGGAAAATTCATGTGCTTTCCGGCCTTAGAGAAGCGGAACTCTCCTTTCGAGGTGCTGTTGATTCGTTATGCAGCTTAAATCTATCGGCACCTTTCACCGTTATTGATATTGGTGGGGGAAGTACTGAAATTTATACCGGGCTAGATGGAGATTCGCTCTTAGGCGGAGGAAGCGTGCAGCTAGGTGCCGTGCGTATGCTGGAGCGCCACATAACTACCCATCCGGTCATTTGCAAAGATAGAAATGCATTAGAAAAGGAAATAGAAGAGATTTTGGCTCCGCTAATTAAAAGTAATTTAGATTTTGGCCCTAAGACAGTGATCGCCGTTGGTGGTACCGCCACTTCGCTGGCGGCTATTGCCCAAGAACTCACGGTGTTTGATCTTAAAAGAATTGTGGGATATTCCCTTTCTTTAGAAAGATTGAGGGAAATTTATATCAATCTGGGCAAGCTAGATTTAGATGAAAGAAGTCTCATTGCAGGAATGCAAAAGGGGCGAGAAGATATCATTGTTGCAGGTGCGGCCATCTTGGTTAAAGCCATGGAATTGCTCAATATTTCGCAGCTTAAAACAAGTGTGGGAGATCTTCTTTACGGTTGGTTAGCTTTTTATGTTGACGAGGGGTAATAAATAGTTTATAATATTTTTTGTGTGGCCGGGGTGGCGGAATGGTAGACGCTACGGACTTAAAATCCGTTGGGCTAAGCGCCCGTGAGGGTTCAAGTCCCTCTCCCGGCACCATTATTAAGAAACTTTTTACACCCGGCTCGTTTTGGGTGTTTTTTTATTGGGGGGAAGAGCATGGAAGGTCTTGGTAGACAAAATAATCTAGAGAAAACTATTGCAGCGGGAATTCACGGGACTCCTGAATTACGTCCGGACGAAAAACGCAGATATTTGGGCTTTTTTCGGGAAAGGGTAATTCAAGCTGTTACCTTTAAACAAATTAAGACTAAAGCCGGCCTAGAAGCAATGAAAAAGGCTTTAGAGGATCCTCGGGGCATCGAATTGCTTGTTCATCAAGATGCGAGAGGTGTTGCCATGCCCTTGATAGTGTTGGCCCGAAGACAGGGCCTGGATTTTACCATTGTGAGTAACCCCAATTTTAAAGGTGGTGTGGCAGTAGCGCTAGTTGCCAAAGATGCGGTGGATATTCCACAAGTTATGTCAGAAAGAGAATAAAGAAATCCCGGGGTTTGCCCGGGATTTCTTAGTTACCTAGTTCTATTGTTTCGCTATCAGGGATTGACTCGTCTTCAATAAAATCCTCTGTGGCTTCCTTTTCTTTTGTATCTACTATAGCGGGTTTTAATACAAGACTGCCTAGAACCAACGATAATCCAATGGCTAAGGGAATCAGTCCCGCAAGAAGCCAAGGCCCTATGCCAATGGTAGCAAGCCCAATAGTTAAGGCTAGGCCCAGTAGACTTACGAAGACTCCCATAGCCATGCAAACTTTTTGCCGTTCGGCTTTGCTCCGTTTATTTTCTATCGGTACTCCCCTTGAAATTAACGCCATGCGTTCTCTGTGAACGAACCATCTTAGGGTTATCACTAATATTACTACTAAAACCGCTAGAACAATGGGACTAAATAAAAGATTGTCGGGGCTAAAAAAATCCGTCATTAGTTGTCACTCCTATCTTTTAAATTCTTAATTTTAACCGAACCAAGTTTAGAGTCAAGCATGATTGTACCTCTTTGAGTACCCGAACCTATAACGCCTCTAAATCTTTCTTCGGTTTGTTGCCCATTAAAGGGCACTGAAAATTCAATTTTGCCTACACCTATTTTTCCCTCTAAAACATACGAATCGTTTTCAAGGAAAAGCAAAGTTATATCGCCTAAATGGTTTTTAATTTCATTTCTAGTGGCCAAAGCGCCGTCTATTGTTAAATCTCCCAGATGAAGGGTGGTAATTAGCTCTTTTACAAAACGGGAATTAACTATATTAATGTTTCCCAGGTCAGCTTCGAGGTGGGCATCACCGGTGAAGTTAGCTATTTTAATTTCGCCGATTTCATTATGGACCTTTAAGTTACCCCGGGTGTCCTTTACTTCAACATTACCTATGCCCAATTGTAAGTCTAAATTCGTATCTAGGGGCACGATTATTTCTAAATCCGCCTTGATATTTTCCCCTGCACTTAATTCAGGGTGTTCAACTATGATCTTATTGCCCTGATTGGCGGTCTGTATTTTAATCTTCATATCATCAAGTAAAAGATTTGCTTGACGTGTACCGGAACTACGTACTTCTTTTCTGACTTTGATCAATACTTCGCCAACGTCGCCGCCCCTGATAGAAACATTACCCCGGGGGTTTTCCACAGTAAGTTCTGATCGTATTGGTGCCTCATGGTTTGTAGTTTCGTGGCGTTTACTGGCGAGTAAAGGAGTGATTTGGATTTGCTCTTGGTAATTTCCCGGGAAGGGTAAGACTCCGATTGTAATAAGAATAAGGGCAAGCGTTGCGACTATTAGTAAGGATGTTAACAGGATCGCGAATTGCCGCATTTAATTTGTTCACCCCTTTCCTGATTTTTCAATATTAAGCTACTTCCCCAAATTTTTGAGTAATCCTGTTTATTAGCTTGCAAAAATTCAAGGCATTCTTACATAGGGAAGGGATTAAACTATTTGCAGTTGAACTCTTATGTTAGTAAAAGATGTGGAGGGGGAGATTTTTTTGAAATCAACTGTAAGAAGATTTTCCTATGTTATTTCGATGGTTTTGATTTCGTTATTCGTCATTACATTACCGCTTTTAGCGGCGGAGATCATAATTTTACACACTAATGATGTTCACTCTCGTCTAGAGTCGCATTTACCGCAAGGTGCCTCAGAGGAAATCGGTGGGCGTGTTAGGTTAGCCACAGTGGTGGAACAAGTTCGCAATGAATTTGGTGCGCATAAAGTGTTGTTACTAGATGCCGGTGATTCTATCCATGGTACCAATATAGACAATTTATTTGGTGGCTTGCCCTCCATTGAGATTATGGGGGTCATGGGTTACGATGCCTTTACTCTCGGAAATCACGAATTTAATTATGGGCATGCCATTTTATCTGAACGCATAGGGGATGCTAGTTTTCCCACTGTTGCCGCCAACGTAACCAAGGAAGATGGCTCGTTATTTACTGGAAATAGCGCAATTATTTTGCAAACAAACGGCGTTAGAGTGGGCATTATTGGTCTTGTGGCAGAAGAGACCCCAATAGTGACGCACCCGAAAAACGTTGAAGGATTGGTTTTTCACGACCCATTAATCATCGCAAAGAATGTGGTGAAAAGCCTACGACCTCGCGTAGACCTCTTAATTGTACTTTCTCACCTTGGCTATGATAAAGATGTGCAACTGGCTGAGGTTTTCTCCGAAATTGATGTGATTGTGGGTGGTCATAGTCACACAAAATTGGATCATGCTAAAAGAATTAATGGCGTTTTAATTGTGCAGAGTCATGAGTATGCAAATAGCCTTGGCTTTTTACGTTTGGAGATGGAAGACAAGGAAATTGTGAATTATGAAAGCAAGCTAATTCCGGTAACGGCCGATGTACCAAAAAATCGGGAAGTTCAAGCCATTGTTGATCGCTGGAATGATCGGTTACAACAACGCCTCGGCGAGGTCATCGGTGATACATCAACAAGCTGGGACGGTGAAAGGGCATCGGTGCGCACGGGGGAAACAAATTTAGGGAATTTGGTCGCCGATATTATAAAAAATGCTACGGGGGCGGATATTGCTTTTACCAACGGTGGTGGTATCAGGGCAAGCATGCACCCCGGTGATATTAGGATTTCCGATATATACAATGTTTTGCCTTTTGATAATACGTTAACAGTTGTGGAACTTCTCGGGATGGATATCATTGACGCTTTAGAACACGGTGTTCGTCTGTATCCTGAAGAAAACGGCGGATTTCTACAAGTGTCGGGTATAACCTTTGAGGTAGTACCAAGTGGTCATGTAGGCGGGCGGATTATTAATGTAAAATTCAAAGGTCGTCCGATTGCCGCAGGTAACTATTACACCGTTGCCACCAATGATTTTCTTGCTGCCGGCGGTGACGGCTATGAAATGATGAAAAATGGTAGATTAGTGGCCGATACGGGCATTATGCTTCGAGATCTAGTTGTTGATTACTTTTCGGAACACTGTATTAAAGAGCCGGAAGCAGGTAGAATCATTGTGGTGCAGTAGGGCTTGAGACTGGAAATCCCGTAGCTTTAGGTAATAATAATCGGCTTGAGTTGATTAGTACTGCTAAGTTTGTAAAGTTTTGAATTACCCCGGTCCACGCCGAGGTTAACTTATTCATACAGCCTAACATATAACCGCTAGTTGTGGAAAAGGAGGATATACCCGAGTTTTGTTTGGCAATTATTTTTGACCCCCGGGCTAATTTTGCCACGTAAACTAATACAAACGGATCTTTGTCTGTAAGTACGATTGATACAGATTTGAGTTGCAGAGTTCTGATTTTGTCGCGGGCTGACTCTAGTACCGCTGTGCGGATTAAGGTGTTAAGGTACACTACACCGAGGGTTGATAATCCAAACCTATTTTGGTCTAGAAATAGTGAAGCGATTGAGACTATTCCGGCTAATAATTCTGTACTTAATTTCTTTTTCAGCAAATGATCTATTGCAGTACGGAAGATGGGGATTCCCGTAAGTAGAGTTAAAAAGGTGCCACCTTGCATTATGTTTTCCAGTCTCAGCCGTGGATTTACGCTTTTGTCCTCGTGTCTTAGATAGGTTAAAGCTAACATTAGACCGGTGGCCATCGTCAATCCTATCTGTGGTTTTATAGGCAGGTGCTCTAATTCGTAGGGCTACCTTGTTTTTTTATCTTCGGGTATACAAAGATTATCGATGACTTCTTCAGGTAGGGTAATTATCTCCATAATTTTTTGTTTAATTGTAGCAGTTGAAGTGAGACCCGGTAGTGCATGGACGATTTTCAAAGAATTTGCCTCCTGTGGGTATTATTAATTTAGGTTACCCCATCTTTTCTCCTTTTCATACTAAGTAACCAAGATGAGGAAAGAACTTCTATGGTAAGCTTTGCTTACGCGAAGGTTGCTTATCGTAGTCCTTGTGGGTAAATAATAAACTCCAGCATGTAAAATCAGAAGAAGGGGCCAATAATCGATGTGCTTAGAAACGGAGTTAATTTCCACAAGGGATTATTATTTTGTCCCCGGAAGATTTCGGGTTACAGTTCCAATTATTAAAGGAAATCAAGAAAAGGCAGATTTTATGGCCCATGGGTTAAACCATATTCCGGACATCTCCGGGTATATTAATCCAACTACTGGTCGCTTATTGCTGACCTATGATGTTTGACGCCATGAACCTAGCTTCTTACTTGATTAAATAGGGAAAATAGTGGTTCAAGCCAATGGCAATCACTTTAATGGACAAAGTAACGCCAACGACCACTGTGACAGTGCCGTTTCTTTATTTATCGGACAGCGCACCGACCCTAGTGGCAGGTAAAAAAACTACTGCAAGAGATAATCCCGCACCTACCAAGAAGCTCCGTCCCGAGCTGGAGGTTATCCAACCTCCCATTTGTTGTCTAAGATTGCCCCCCCATACGATCATTGGAGTTCTTTTTTTAATCATTCTCCAGTAATTCAAGGAGAATTTTTAGCCTAGGAAAACTATCGAAATAGGTATATCTTCCACCGGTGTATTCACCTTTTTGAACCAGTTTAAAGCCCATCTTTTCTAACCGTTGCGTCTTTTCTTCTTGACCCTTAATCTTAAATGCAATATGGTGTACGCCTTCGCCGTGTTCCGTGAGGAATTCTCTCCAAGTACTCGGTTCGTCATCGGGTTCAATCAATTCAATTTCAATATTCGATAGGGAAAAGAAGGCCAGTTTTGCCTTTGCCTTAGTGGGTTTGCCCCGGTACTCGGTTTGGGCCAATTCGTAATCATCTGTTATGATATATTCGGGTTTAGTTACACCGAGGAATTTTGCCCATTCTTCAGCCGTTTTTTCAATATCGTTAACAATAATCCCTATTTGTACCACCACATCTGTACCAAGTAGTTCTTTGGTCAACTGAATCACTCCTCTTGCTTTTATTTTGTAAAATAATTATACCTTATAAGTATAAGTAATACTAATTTGCTTTTATCCTTTGAAAGAGGTAAGAACCAATTCCTAAAGAGATTGAGAAAAATTTATCATTGACTTCTTTGCTTGAGTAACATTATAATAAGGAAAATGATGGAAACAGCTTGAGTGCTTTGAGCGCTACTACCTAAAGCAAGAGGCCATGGTACTGCGCCGGGGTATATCCGGAAACAGATATGCCTTCCTTTTTGAAAAAAAGCCCTTAGGGCTGTTTCTTGTCCTTTTTTAAGGAGGATTGGGGGAAAAGTAGATGCAAAAGCGTAGTTTGATATTAATGTTGGCTTTAGTAATTTCTTTGATTTTTACAGGTTGCTCCGGGAAGACCAAGGAGATAGCAGTGGATAGTGCGGCATTAAGTGTTCCTTTGGCAAATGATGCCCAGCTAGAAATAGTGGGCAGCGGAATAGGTATTACGCTAAGCGCGGATGAGATGCGTGCTAGAGTTCAAGAAACCCTTAATTGCACAAATATTAGTTCATCAGGTGATGTGGCCGAAGAAACCGTTACAGGCTTTTCCTTAGATATGCTACTTGCCGAACACGGCATTGAAATGACTGATGTGCTTTCACTTAACTTTATAGCATCAGATGGTTATATTATGGCTGCACCTGCCGACTTGTACAATGATAACCCCGTATACATATTATTAAAACGTTATGGCGAAAACTTAGAATATCCCGTAAGTTGCCTACCCAATCAAAGGGCAATGTATTGGGTGAAAGGATTAGTCAAAATAGAGGTTGAACTTGCAGAATTCAGCTTACAGCAAAGGACTAATGTACATAAAGTAAGCTTGTTTAGGGGAGCCGTAACTGAGATGGACGCGGTGGAATTACTAAACGAGGATCACAAAGTTGCAGCCTTTTCCTTAGAAGCATTCTTTAAGCAATACGCCTCGGAAATGCCCTCTGAACCGGTGAAAATGATTGCCCGTGACGGACATGAAAAAGCTGAAACTGCAGACGTTCTCCTATCGGCTTACGTCACTTTGGAAGCAAAACAAGGCGAAGAAGGAAATTTACCCTTTTATTTTTCAGAAGAAATGAAACCGGGAATGCGGGTAAAGCAGTTAGATGCAATAATTTCACGATCAGATGCAGTGTATTTTGGCGAAGAAATATCTGTTACAGATTTGTTTGACCTCATTGCCATGGAAGAAAAAGAAAATTATAAGTTTATTGCCAGTGATGGTTTCGTCAGTGAAATACCCGCCGCGGCCATACCCTACGGTAAGATCTACTTCGACAAAGAACAAGGATATGTACGCTCAAGTTTTGATGGTTATGATTCAAGTAATCTCCGCGGCGGTGGACAAGTTAAGCATCTTGTGGCAATTGAAGGCTTGTGATTTTATGCAAAGATCGCATTATAAACTAAGTGACTATTTAATTTTATCCATGTTGGCTGCCCTAGGCATAGCCATAAAGAGCATTATTGTGCCCCTTGCGCAGATTATTACCGGTCCTTTGTTCATACCGGGAGGGGTATTAGCCGGTGGTTTTTACATGATGTTTTTAGTTCTAGGCCAAACCCTTGTAGGAAAAAGGGGCTCCGCGTTTATGGTGTCTTTGATTCAGGCGGTATTAGTCACCATCACGGGAACTTTAGGATCCCACGGTGCGGTGAGTCTTTTTACTTACACTTTTTCAGGTATGGCAGTGGAGTTATGGTTTATGCTCAGCAGGCATAGGGGTTGTTGTGCCCTTTGTTGCTTTATTGGAGGAATGGTTGCTAATATGGCGGGAAGTTTTGCCGTTAACTTAGCAATCTTTAAGCTTCCCTTTGTACCCCTTATGCTTTCAATTTGTATTGCTGCTTTATCAGGGGGACTAGGTGGTCTTGTTGCGCGAATGGTTGCTTTAAATTTAGAAAAAACGGGGGTTTTGAGTTCCAAATCTACTGAACCTAGGGGGAATATAAGTGTGCTATAAACCTAAGTACTCTATTTTTTCTTTAATTGTCATTGCGGCAATTCTTTTAGCAGGATGCAAAAGCACCCCGGTTTCAGCACCTTTTTCTCCAAGTGCATCTCTTGTTATTACCGGGGATGTGGAGAAAGAGATTTGCCTCGCCGATTACGGTGATTGGCCCATTGTGCAAAGGGATTATGGCGATGAAAAACAAAAATGCATTGCCCTTTTACCCCTCTTATCCGCCGCGGGTATAACAGGTGAAAAGGTAAGTGTTTTCTTTTCATCTCCCGATGGTGCAGTTGCTGAGATTCCCTTGGAACAAATAAATGAGAATTCTTTGCTTAGGCTTAGCGCCGAAGGAGGCTGGCAATTTATCGCACCTGACCATCCTCCGCAAGTAGGTATCAAATTCATGGACTATATAGTAATCAAAGCATCTGAACCGAGCTTTAGGGCATCGTGCGTTCGGATCATAGATGGAGAAAATGAACAAGTTTTAACTTACGGTGAGCTATTTATGGCAGATCGTATTGAACGTCTAGTTTTAGACGGACAAGCTAAAAAGGGAGAACTATTAACTAATGTCTATAGGCGTCGAAGTCTAATTCCTTTACAAAATTACATTGAAACGACTTCACGGGAAGATATTCAAACGGGGCTCGCTTTTTATGCCAGCGGCGATCAAGGGGAAATATCCCTCGAAGGATTTTTAGAGTGGCGAGGCAACTCAGTGGATTATCTTGGACCAGATGGAAAAACACGAAAGAAGGATCTTATGGGAATTTGGGTTGACCCACCTAAGTTATCAATCAAGCAAGTGGTTTCTAAAAGCCTTAGCGCTATAGAAAAAGGTAGGGTTTTAGTAATTCTCTTAGATGGTTTAAGTTATTACGATGTGCAGAGGGCAAAACCGGAGTTTCTCTCAAGTAATAACCCTAAGAAAGCACACACCGTTATGCCTTCAATTACTCCGGTTTCTTTAGCCGCGGCTTTAACCGGAAAACTTCCCAACCAAACGGGAATCACCGATCGGGGCATGCGGGAGTTGTTGAGTGACGATATATTTGTGGAATTAGATAAGATGGGAAAGACCTCGGCCATGGTGAGCGGGGAGATGAAAGTAATTAACACCAGTAAAGAACAGATTTTAAATCCTGATTTAAATGGTGATGGAAGCACCGACGATGAGGTTTTTGCCTGTGCAAAAAAGCAATTAGAAAAAGAAATAGATTTCATTTTCGTCCATTTCCATGGTTACGATGATGTTGCCCACACCCATGGACCTCTTTCGTCTGAGGCTTTAGAAAAACTAACACTGTTAGATGGTTATGTGGAAGAACTTGTCTCAAATTTCAAGGGAACAATTTTTATTATTGCGGATCACGGTCAGCATGAAACTTTTGGCGAAAAACTAGGAGATCACGGAGAATTTCGTCTGCTAGATATGACCATTCCTTGGATAGAAATTGAAAGGGGTGTTTAAGTTGATTAACGAAGAAAAGGTAAGTAAGAACAAATCATTCATATTGATTACAATCATTATTCTTGTTTTGGCCGTATCAGTATTGGCATATTTTAATCGGGTGGATCACGAGTTAAAGCAAGAACTGCAAATGAATGCGGAATTTATTATTAAAAACGCAGAACAAGAATTTAGAATAACCATGGGGGATGTGCTAAATCTCAATCCTGTAGATTTTACCGCCACCATGAATACTAGCACAACCCAGCCCACCCCTGTGGAATATACTGGGGTTGAACTAAGCAAATTGCTACAAAATTATGATGTACAGATAACTGATGAATCCATAATTCAGGTTACTGCTCTTGATGGCTATGCCACAGCACTTAACGGCAAGGAAGTGTTGGAGCCTGAAAACATTTATCTGTCGATTTATAAAAATGGGGAGCCACTGAAAAGTAAAGCCCAGGGGGGAGATGGACCATACCTTATTGTCATTAGAAACGATCGTTTTTCTCAGCGTTGGTGTAAATTCGTGGCGGAGATTAACGTAAGATGATTGCTTTAGAAGGTAAGGATTTGGCATTTAGTTATATAGACAGTCCAGTTTTGTTTAGTAATGTAAACATACAAGTTAAAAAAGGAGAATGCGTTGCCCTAACCGGGGCATCCGGCAGTGGAAAATCAACTCTTTGTCATATTCTTGCGGGAATTATTCCCCGCTCAATTGAGGGAAATGTGCAAGGTAAAGTGTTTCTTCTCGGAGATGAAATTCAAACGCTATCACTAGTACAAACCGTACAACGGGTGGGGATGTTATTTCAAAATCCCGATTCACAATTATTTTCTCCTACTGTAGAGGACGAAATCGCCTTTGGTCCTGAAAATCTCTGTTTGCCAAGGGAAGAAATAGCCCGAAGAATTGCGCATTCACTGCAATCGGTTCAGATGAGTGAATTTCGACAAGCCCGAACTAATGAGCTCTCTCAAGGTCAAAAACAATTGGTTGCTTTGGCGGCAGTTCTCGCTTTAGAGCCAAAAGTCTTAATTTTTGATGAAGCTTTGGCACCTTTAGATTCCCATCATCATGGATTAGTGCAAGAAATAATTCAAACTCTAAAAAGAAGGGGTAAAGTCATTCTAATCGTTGAACATGACCCGGAGGAGATTAAAATAGTTGATCGCGTTTACGAACTACGAGATAGACGTATATGGGAGGTTTATAAATGAGCGCTGCCATAACTTTAACTGACGTCTCTTTCATTTATCCAGGCTCTGATTTTTCCTTTTCTTGTTCGCATCTTGAATTTCCCCAAAATGAGGTAACTTTAATAACAGGTCATAACGGTAGCGGAAAGACAACTCTTTCAAAGCTAATGTGCGGGATTTTGAAATCGGTCACCGGACGGGTAGACATCTTTAATAGAGATACAAAAAACTTAACCCTCGGTGAAGTAGGTAAATGTGTGGGTTACCTATTTCAAGAGCCGACGCAACAACTGTTCACCCCAACCGTTTGGAAAGAAATGACTTTTGTGGATGAAATCTTAGGAAGAACTTCCAATGAGACAGAGCGGAAAGCTTTAGATTTATTGGAATGGTTCGGATTGACCGGTTTAAAGGAGCGAAGCATTTATTATCTCAGTAGAGGGGAGCAACAACGACTAGCCCTTTGTACGTTACTTATGAGTGGTGCTAATTTCTTTATTTTAGATGAACCAACCACCGGCTTAGATAAGAATAATCGAAAACGGCTTTACACACTCATGGATGATCTTGTTGCTAGGGGGAAAGGTTTTGCTGTCATCACCCACGAGGGGGAATTAATAGACAAATATGCATATTCCCAGGTCCGATTAGAGAAGGGCAAGGTGATTGCATGAGGGATTTAGACCCGCGCGTAAAGTTATTGTGGATGGTGATTTGTACTACAGGAGCCTTGGTGTTTTATGATCCCATATGGATGATGGGGTTAGCCTGTTTTTCCTTAGTGGGCACCCTTGTGCTAGGTGCAGACTTAAAATCGTTTATAGCTCGTTTCCGGCACTTTTTAGGGTTTCTATCTTTCGTAGTATTATTACAAGTTATATTTAACCGCTCCGGAGCACCGGTTTTATCAATCAACAGCTTCGTGCTACTTTATTCTGCCGGTCTAAACAGGGGAATTATAATAGCTTTACGTTATTTTGTAATTCTCTGCGCCGCATCTGTTATGGTGGAGGAAAACAATCGAAAAGTAATAGCCGCTTTAACTCAGATGGGGATTCCCTACACTTTTTCCTTCATGCTCCTAACTGCCCTCCGCTTTTTACCCCTCTTCCGATCCTCGTTTTCCAATGCCCTTGTGGCTATTCAGCTCAGGGGGGTAGAACTCAATAAGATTCCGTGGAATAAACGTCTCTATTTTTATAGCAGTCTAATTTTACCCGTGGTTGCCGATGCAGTGGTCCGCGCCCAGCAATTGGCCACTGTGATGGAGGCACGGGGTTTTGGCGCATTACCTCAAAGGACAAGTTATGTGCAAGTTGCCATGAAGTTTAAAGATTGGACATTCGCCATATTGCTTTTTGGTTTATGCGGGTTTGCTTTTAAGTTATATTATTTTAAATTTTAATGATAGGAGAATTTATTATGAAGGTAATTGCAGTTAATGGCACATCGAATTCGGGTAAAACGACTATCTGCGAAGTTATTATAAAAGGATTGCGTAACAAAGGTTATTCAGTTGGCTCTGTTAAAGAAATTCATTGCCTCGATTTCGCTTTGGATCCTGATCTTAGTACAAACACGGGACGACATAAAGTTGCCGGTTCTCAGCTAGTAACGGCGCGAGCTTTTTCGGAAACGGATATTTTATATCAATCTAAACTATCAATGGAGGAGATTCTTAAGCACTATGACTATGATTATGTCATATTAGAAGGTGTCCCTGACTGCAATGCGCCGCGAATTATTACCGGACACGATGAACAAGAATTGCAAGAAAGAATTGATGATCGGGCCATTGCCATATCAGGAGTTTTCGCCAATGAACATTTAGGTCAGTTTTCAGGATTACCGATTTTTAATGCTATGGAAGAACCCAAAGCCTTAGTTGAATTCGTGGAAAAAAAGGCCTTTAGGCCCTTACCATCCTTCGACAAGGAATGCTGCGGTGAATGTGGATATAGTTGCAGAGAGCTAGCGGGGAAGATTGCCCAAAACGAGGCGGCGCATGAAGATTGCGTATTATTCCGCCAAGATGTTGAGCTGTTTATGGACGGAACATCGGTTGAGATGGTTCCATTTGTGCAAGCAATTTTGAAAAACGCGGTTTTGGCAGTGGCAAGTGAGTTACGGGGTTTTAAAAAGCAAAGCAAAATAGAAGTCAGGTTTAGGATATGAGGTTTAAATCTCGGAGAAATAAGGTTTATTTAAGGGCCGGTGCAGTGATTAAAGAATATACTGATGCTCAAGCTATAGTGCGGGAGGCAGACACTTTACGTTTTTTATCAAAAAGTGGATTGGCTGTGCCTAAAGTATTGCAACAAAGCGCTCATCAGCTTGTACTTGAGTATATTGAGGGCAGTACATATTTGGAATTAGTGGAAAAGATGACTTCGCAAAAGGCCGAGGCTTTAGCCGAATGGTTAGCAGAATATAATGCTATTACCAATTCACTTCGCGGTGATGTTAATTTACGCAATTTTATTTGGAGCGGTAATGAGTGCGTTGGTATTGATTTTGAGGAACCTATGATAAAAGGTGATCTTGAAGAAGACTTTGGCAAGATTATTGCCTATGCAGTAACGTATAATCCCGCCTTTTCTGCAAATAAGTTTTTGTGCGGTAAATTAATGCTTAAGGCATTTTTAGATGTGGGGGGAGCTAAAAGCCCCATGCGCGAAGCGTATTTACGTGAAATAGATGCCATGAATATTAGGAGAAATAGCTTTATAACTCAAGATCAAGCAGCAACCTTCTTTATGCACATATGTCAGGAAATAAATTCCACGGAAACCCTTTACTTTTACACACACTTACGTTATTATAACAATGAGTGATAATATTTTAACATAATATAAGGGACTGTGTCAAGTAGTTTCGGGTATTAAATTTGCTCCTAAAGCAAAATTGTCTAAAAACGCTTTGAAATAACGACTTTGAAAAATAAATTGCTTAAATAATTTGCAGATTCTCAGTGAAACTTTCGGAACAACATTTATTAAAAAATGCTCAGTAAAAGAAGGTCACTAAATAAAGCTAGAAAAATAAGCTTTCACTA
>DUPA01000210.1 GCA_012838515.1 Natronincola sp.
CACCTTCAAAACAGTCAAAATGAAGTCGAAAGACAACTTAAAGAAATGGTCGAGGCAGAAGATTTCCCCGCTGATGCAAGCCAACATATTAAACTCCTAGATGACATGCCGGGCGTTGGCTTTATCACTGCTGTAACCCTTGTTGCAGAGATTGGCGACTTCAGTTTATTTAAATCACCAAAAGCCTTGGTTGCATTCTTTGGTATAGATCCATCTGTTAATCAATCAGGCAAGTTCACTGGCGACAAAAACAAGATTTCTAAACGTGGGACACGATTTGGAAGACGTGTTCTATTTACTGTAGATATGGCTTCTATTCGTACAAATCGCAACGGAGAACCTATCAATCCTGTTCTTCAAGAGTTCTATAAGAAAAAGTGTATTGATAAGAAGAAAAAGGTTGCTTTAGTTGCTGTTATGCATAAGTTACTACACTATATGTTCGCCGTATTGCGAGATGGGGAGCCTTACCAAGTTAGAAAACCGGAACAACATCAAACATGGCGGCAAAATCACATGAAATTGGTTGCTGCCTAAGAACATTATTAAATTTAATAGTTTTAGCTATTGTTCGTGTTTTTCAATAGCTTAATTTCCCACACCCTTTTTTTATTGACCAACTTTTTCAATTTAGTTCAAATTAATCATTGACTTTAATTAGCTGGTCTGTGTTTTGAAGTGGCTGGTTACCTACTTCAAATATACAGGAGTGCTTGGACAAAGTGGATCACTCTTATGATAGCGAATACAATTGAAAGGAGGTTTTACTAGACACTACCCGAAGTAATATTTTATTAATTTAAACAAGGAGTATATCATGAGTACACGCGGAAAAAGTATCAACTTGTTTTTGATGGATGGTAAAGCAAACGGAAGAATAAAATGTACTTTAGCCAATTGGACAGGTGTAGTTTATAAAATTCCCCGCACAGAGCTAGATAAGTGTAGGGACCGAGAAGATTTATCCCAAAGTGGAGTATATTTTCTTTTTGGCTCCGATGAAGATCAAGAAAGCAATATGGTCTATGTAGGCCAAGCTGGGGTAAGAAAAAGTGGTGAAGGAGTTTTGTGCCGCCTGCTTGAGCATAAACGAAATCAAAATAAGGATTATTGGACCGAGGCTATAGTTTTCACCACTTCTAATAATTCATTTGGGCCTACCGAAATAAGCTATTTGGAGCATCGATTTTGCTCCATGGCCATAGATGCAAATCGATATACTGTTAAAAACGCAAACGAACCAAGCGCCGGCCACATAACAGAAGAAAAGCAAAGCGAATTAGAAGAATTCATTGATTATGCTAAAATAGTTATGGGTACCCTTGGCCATAACATTTTTGAATCCCTAACAGAAAAACATGACTCGGATGCGCAATCTAAATTAGAAAACACCGATCTACAACTCTTCTTTAGCCGAAAGAGCAGAAAAAGTGGGCTGCTAATTGAGGCTCGCTGCATCCAAACCTCTGAGGGATTCGTTGTGCTTAAGGGTAGCACCATTGAAACAATTGATTCAGACGCAATACCAACAACAATAAAAGAAAAAAGGAAAAAGGTGACGATTGACAAAAATGGACTACTACAAGAAAACGTCTTGTTTAGAAGTCCTTCATATGCCGCTGCTTTCGTTATTGGTGGTCATGTTAACGGACTAACCGAATGGAAAACGATTGATGGCAAAACCCTTAAAGAACTTGAAGCGGAATAGAAAGGGCTTACAACTTAAGGTTGGACCATTTGTGATACCCATCTCATCAGCGAAATTCCCTTTTATAAATGCGGTTATCTATTTTGTCTACTCAACCACATCAAAAAGCCTCATTATCTAACCTGTCCACTCAACCCTACCATTTTCACTACTTTTTCTCTAATCAGTCCAAAAAAAATAGGGGTGTCCGACCCAGCGAGTAAATCTCCAGAAGTCCAGAAACCCCTTCTATAAACCTTCTTTAACGACCTTCCCTATCCCCCAGCGACATCAAAACCACACACTCAACATGCAACGACCCGTTCGGATTGATGTTTTTTACAGTTCCTTACTCTTCCTAGTGTATTCTGGTATTTTCTAGTTTTGATGGTAGTCGGGAATAAGTCTACGACTATATTTGAGGTATAGGTAAGCGGGAACAAGTCAACCTAGTCAATTACCATATCTATTTAATATCTTTTTTC
>DUPA01000211.1 GCA_012838515.1 Natronincola sp.
CGAAATTAGCTAAAGCATGAACTTTGCAACTTGTTTTGTTTTAGAACTATAGTCTTATACTTCTACCACCTTTCAGAGAGTTAGGTGTAAAAGAAACTCTCTTTTATTTTACTAAAAAAAGGAGGAGTTAAGATGATGCATATAATTCAGAAGGAGTTTGAAAGAGAATATGACTACTCTAAAGGCGTCTTGCTAAGATGCCTAAGAGAATGTGATTTCAAAACCATTAGGTTTAGGCTCTTAGAAACAAATAGAGCCATTAAAGAAATCAAAAGTAGTTTTATGAAAGAGATGGAATCAGCTATTTTTCTAGTTGAAGAAGGATTCTTAAGTAAAAAAGAATCTGTTCAACTCATGGAAAGGAGGTTGAAGATCCATAAGCAAGATTTATATAACGAATTAATTTTATTGTCTGTAGATTTAATCACAGTTCCTAGAGATGAGGTGATAGTAAATTAGAATTAATTTTCTTAGTTTTATAGCCCTTTGACAGGCGGGCTTAATAATAGCCTGTCTTTTTTATTATCTAAAAAAAAAGAGGGGTAAATGTTGGAACTATTGATTTTCTGGTGTATTGGATTCGTTTTTATATTTGCAGTGATTCTAACAAAAGAATCTATTGCAAAGAAAGAAAAGTTTAAATTTCATCTCGGTAACCATATTAATAATAGGAGGTGAATTATATGAAAACAAGCTATAGGGGTAACGTAATTACCCCAAGAGATGAAGTTTTTAATGTGGTCATTAAGGCATATTCGCCTAAACAGGCCACTTTTTTGTTACGTAAAAAGTATGGTTTTAAATCTAGGGTTGTTGATGTTATTCCTGTAGATGATAAAGGGCAACTAAAACTATTCTAATATTCTTATTTTAAGTCACAAGCGCAGGTCTTTAATTATTATTTAGGCCTGCGTTTTGTTGACTTTATTTATAAAACCACGGATAATCCAGTGCAAAAACCTAGGCTGGAGCGTATACGCCTAAGTGGAGGTAAATATATTGAAAGGATGTGAAGTCTATGGAGATAAAAGCCAAGCACAATGTTTCTTAGATTAGCTAAGGTATGAGTGCTTGGTTTGCCGCATGAACTTTGCAATTTTAAGCCTGAGCCGGAGATACCGGACAGGAAGAAAGGGGAATTGAAATGTCAAAACCAGTTTTTATTGTTGAGACCTATGGGCAGTATGAACTAAAAGCTAAGCTTCAAGTCGAAAAAGTAATCCCAGGAGCAAAAGCAATTGTTCCTATTAGGATTACTAAGAATGGAGGGCAAACCATCTATAAGAAGATTTATCCTGGATTCATCTTCGCTCAAGTAGATGAGGATCAAGCTCATCTATTTAGAAGAATACCTGAAATCCTAAGAGCAAATAAGCTTGATGGTGTAAGCTCTTTGGATGAAATTATGGCTCGCAATTCTTAGTGACCATAACTGAAAGGAGGTGATAAAAATACAACTAAATATTGTTTGTCACTAGCTGGTCTGTCTATTTAAATAGGCCAGCTTTTCATTTTAGAAAGGGGAATTGAAATGAAAATTAAATTTTCAATGTTTGACTATGTATTTTCAAAGAAAGTAGTTAGAGGCTTAGTAAATGGGAAACCAAGTTTATTAAG
>DUPA01000212.1 GCA_012838515.1 Natronincola sp.
AATAATTATTTTGACCATAATAGCTAGGGCATATGAAGCATTTCGCGAAAACAATATGATTAATGCGCTTCTTAAGGGTATGGAGGCAAGCGTGGCGGCCCTTATTGTTAATCTAGTCATAGATATGTTTCAGATAATATTACAGAAGAGGAAACTTCTTTTGACCCTTATGGTGCCTGCAACTTTTATTGCCAGTTTTATTCTGGAGATTAATGTGGCCTTTATAATCATAGGTTCGGCCTTAATTTCTTTATTGGAAGTTGCTTTGGTAATGCGAAAGAAAAGGAGAACCCCATGATAAATCTGCTTCTAACATTATTTTTTACCTTCTTAAAAATTGGCTTTTTTAGCATTGGTGGCGGTTATGCAATTATTCCCCTAATCCAAGAGCAGGTAGTGAAAAATCATGGATGGCTAACGCTTAGGGAATTCACCGATATCATAACAATCTCCCAAATGACCCCGGGACCCCTGGCAATCAACACATCCACTTTTGTGGGTATGCGGATAGCAGAAATCCCCGGTGCAACAGTTGCTTCCGTTGGGGCCATTCTCACCGGATTTATTTTTTCCATTATCTTATATCGATTTTTCCAAAGACATAAAGATCTGGAAAGCGTGGCAAATATACTGCTGGGGCTGCATTCGGCATCTTTGGGATTAATTGCTTCCGCCGGTGCGACCATTTTATTCATAACTTTTGTTGGAGATTCTAAAGTTAGTTTTAATGTAACAAATTATAATTTAATTGCAATAGCAATATTCGCTTTTTCCCTTTTTGCTTTAAGAAAACTTAAATTAAATCCGATCTTAATTATTGCCATTAGTGGAATAATTGGCCTTTTTGCCTATTCTTAGTGTAACCTGCCCCTTACATCACCATTCCACCGTCAACATTTAATACTTGACCGGTTATATACTTTGCTAAATCTGAGGTCAAAAATAAAACCGCATTGGCCACATCATCCGGTTGCCCGTATGAGCCGAGGGGGATTTGTCCCAACATTATTTTCTTGATTTCATCAGACAAAACGGCGGTCATATCTGATTCTATAAAGCCGGGAGCAATGGCGTTAACGCATATTCCTCTTTTAGCCAATTCTTTTGCAGTTGTTTTCGTTAGACCAATTAGCCCGGCCTTAGCTGCGCAGTAGTTTGCTTGTCCCACATTACCCATTAGTCCTACGACACTACTAATATTAACTATGTTCCCTGATCTTTGCTTAATCATGTGCTTGGCCACAAGTTTTGTACAAATAAATGCACCTGTTAAGTTAGTTTGAATCACTTGATCCCAATCAGTTTGATCCATTCTAATAAGTAGAGTATCCCTTGTAATCCCTGCGTTATTTACTAAAATATCTATCCTTGCAAACTTCTCCATTACCGCCTCAACCACTTTTGTTGTGGACTCCTCAGATGACACATCGTGTTCTAACGCTAAAACTTGCACGCCATGAGTTTCAGCTATTTTAGCTGCAGTAGTTTTCGCGGCATCTCCGTTAATATCGGTTACTACTATGTTTGCCTCCTGAGACGCTAGTGTGCTGGCAATAGCCTCCCCTAGTCCTCGGGCACTACCTGTAATTATGGCAACCTTATCCTTTAATCCTAAGTTCATTCCACTCACTCCTCATTTGTTAATTTTTCTACATGGATCAATGTTTGTACAGGGTAATCCCACGACACATTTGCCGCAAACATCAACTAACCCAAGATCCGTATAGAGATTATCATTATGAAGTAACATTTCATAACACTTATGTCTATCGAAACCATCCTCAAATAAGGCATGGTTAACGCACCTCGACACACATTTAGAGCAAGAACCATTGAGCTTATATAAACAGCGCTCTCGCCCGTCACGCTTAGTTGGTTTAAGTTCAAGATCAGTTATAATGCTTCCCAGCCTGCCGGAGCACCCTTTGTCGGTGATGAGCATGTTGTTCAAACCAAAGTTACCAAGCCCCGCAATATAAGCCACATGCCTATGGGACCAATCAGCCATGAGTTTCTCTTCGTCGAAGTTGTGCGTCGCAGGTATTATGGCGCTACTATGGTCCATCTCTTTTAGTTTATTTTGTAGATGTAGGTTCAAATCTAAAATCAATTGATTAGTGTCCAAATATGCAATTGCCCACTTTCTTGAGGCTTCTCTTCCCTCCACATTGCTTTGGCTAATCCGATTTTCAAACGGAATAAAGTATGCGATTACTGTTTTCGCGTTAGAAAGCAGATCAGTGGGTAAAGAATGCGTCGGGCTTACAACTTCTTTTAAATGATGAAACAAGGGATCGTTTACGGCGGCATAAGCAGTTAATGGCTTTTTCCACTCTGTCTTTATTGCTTTGTGCTCCATATATTCGGCAACGAATGTTTCAATGGTTCGTTCTATTTGTTCATGCATTTTAAACGGCGAATTACGCTTACACCTCATTTCCAATTAATCGATATTTGTCTTTTGAAAAGCGACACATCCCACAAGATAAGGATGATCAATTACCAAATATTGATTGCGAGGCAATGGTTCTCTGCACGTACAATAAGGAGTTACAACCTTCCATATAACTCCAAACTTGATTGATTTCCAACCTTCTTTAGTAAACAAGGCAAAACTTATTCCGTGAATTAATTCATGTATTACTATGCTCACAAAAAAAGCAAGAAGTAGCATTCCCGTCATGGATATGGACGTTTGGCCAGTATCTTCATGCACGAACTCGTAAAAGGAATACAAAATCATAATCATGGGGATTGCAATGAGTAATGCAACTACGTTCGCCTTTAAAGCGCTTACAAGAACCGGTTTTTCTTTATAACCTGCAGCACTTAGTTCATCTCGTAAAGTTTCAAAGATCTCTTTACCTTCTTGTTGAGTCTTTGTCAGCCTTTTTTCTGTTTCAATAACCACAACATCACCTCACTTATCTATTAATTTTTTTAAGAAACATTCTATTATCACCTATTTCCCTTTACGGTCTTAAGCTGGGCTATTAGGTGATTATTTGTAAAAAAAGGCTCCTGATTTATTCGTCGTACACCTCCGGAACCCTGTTAAAAAATGCTATATTTTCGCGTTGAATAAACGAGATTATACACCTTGTATGTTCCGTGCTTTTATCTCTTTTTTCGATTTGCATATGTGCTTGTTCTTTTTATGGACATGAAAACATAATAACCATTTAATTCCCAGATTTTTACCCCGCCGAAGATCGCCACTAACTTATTTTTGTACCATTCTTTTCTCTTAGTAACCATATACATTTTTCCACCCATTGATAACCGATTAAAACCTTTTTCAATGAACTTTTTGGGAGTTGAAAAGTCTGTGTGATATGGAGGGTTGCTCATGATCATGGTAAAATCTTTTTCGTGTAAATTGTCGAATCCATCACTTTGCACAATTTTAATCCCTTCAACGCCATTTGATGAAGCATTTTTTCTTGATAATTCCACCGCTTCTTCATCAACATCAACCATGACCACATTGTTTTCGCCGATAATTTTAGCCGCCAAGATCCCGACAACTCCGTAACCGCAACCCAAATCTAAAATCTTATCGCTTTCTTTAAATTCCACAACAGAAAGCATAGACAAGGTACCTTGATCAATATCTTTTGGCGAAAACACATTTTTGCTTGTTGTAAAAACCAAATCAATGCCTTTTATGTTTGTTTTAATCATAGCATTGTCTTCTCTTTCGCTTATAGTTTGAGGATACTTAGTAAATCTTCGGTTCTTTCATTCATGTATTTGTAAGCATCATACACCCCTTGATTGTAAATGTGGGGGGCTATTTGTTCCAAAAAGAAATCCAGTAAGAAACCTGCGGCGAGATCGCCGAATTCTTCTCCCCGCTCGTTTGAATAGTAAATCTTTATAGCTTCTACCATTTCTTTTCTATTTTGCTCATTAATACTAACTTTGCTTGATGGGCTTGTTGATCTAGACATAAAATACTCCCCTTTTCACCAAGATTAATCTCGTAGTCGGGTGCTATGGATTAGTTATATAATAATCTCGTCTTGCTTGGTTACTTTCTCTGTAAAGAAAATCGCGAAAGCAGCTGTCATCTTCGTATTTCCATAGAGTGATTAGTGTTGGTACAACTTCTATTAAGACATTATCCTTCAAATGGGAATAGGCCTTATACGATTCCTTTCCCGTTTTAATTTGGTGCTAACCAAGATAATGCGGTTGGCGAAATTCGTTATTTAATCAATCTCTAGTTCGTCGAAATATAAGACTTCTATCACATTAGACCAGCTGAGTACGGTTCCTATAAAATCCTTAATGTCCAGTCCGGGAAACTCATAGTTTTCATCGGTATTCACGGTTCCCGTTGCATCTTCAATGAATGTTACTTTGTAACCTCGATCGAAGGCCGCAATTGCTGTAAACAGACAACAAAATTCTGTATTAAAACCTGTAATGAATAAGTGGTTTACAGAAAATTCATCTAGAAGTTCGCCTAGCTTCGTGTTAAAAAACGAGCTGGGTGTGTTTTTTTCCACGATATGTTCCGCAAAGTCTTTTAGTGAGCGGTGAAGCTCGGCACCGGCAGATTCTTTATAAAAAGGGCTTTCTTTAGAATCTTCCAGTTGTTGTATGAAGATTACGGGATAATTTTGTGTTTTAAAATGCTTGATTGTTTTTTTGATTTTGGTCAGTTCCTTTGAAAAATCGCGATGCTCCACTATTACATTTTGAGCATCAATTACTAATAACGCCTTCATAACAGCACCCCCATAAATTTAATTATACCATGAAGTTTCCCGTTCAAGTATTGCAATTTTGCTATTCTTAACAATCGTACAAAAAAAGCCCGGGGAGCATTAGAGTCAGTTACTAATGCGGCCCGAGCGGTTTTTAACCATTATTAGAGAACGTATGCTTCTAAGGCTTCCATATCTTTGATGATTATAACCTTGTTGCCAATCATCTCAATATAACCAAGTTCTCGAAATTCGCCTAGTTTCCTAGTGATTGTTTCCCGTTTTAAACCGGTGTAATTACCCAGTTCTTCCCTGTTCATGGAAAGTTCAAGTTTTATACCTTCTTCCGTTTCAACGCCAATCCTTGATTCTAACTTCAAAAGAAGAGCGGCTGTTTTCATTGATGCATTGCTCGTTGCCAGTCTTTGTATTAGACTCTCGGCCCAACGGATTCTTTCGAAGCTTTTGGTTAAGATTCCCCTTAAAACTGCAGGTGAATTATGAAAATACTGATCAAAAGTTTGTCTTGAAATAGCCACAACCTTGCAGTCTGTGAGTGCTTCTCCAATGTAGCGGTAAGGAGTTCTTTGTAAGAGGTTATGACCCCCCACAAAGTCACCGTCTTTGTAAATATAGAAGATCAGTTCTTCCCCATCAATGCTGTTGAAAAGTATCTTCATTTGTCCTTCAACAATTAGATACATAAAGTCGGGAGAGTCGCCGGTCTTAAAGATATACTCCCCGGCTTTAATATTTGACAAAATGATCTGATCAAGTACGTCATCTACATCCTTATCATCAATGTCGTTTAAAAGTGGAAGCTGCCGTAGTTTTGCTAAGAGGGCTGTTTTCTCATCTTCTGAGGCCACCTCGCGCTCCCTTAATAACTTGAATTTCTCCTGCTTTTGGTGTTCTTTGATCTTTCTGTCTTGCTGTAAGTTTTCGGCGAAAAGCTTGTTGGCGTAAATCTCCAATTCTTTCGCACGATCTTTGTCCATTGGTTCAATTCCCTCCAATCTGTAGGGAAGGCCCATTTCGCGATACTTGTTAACCCCCGATGTATGGTAA